>CAZGJE010000041.1:0-7530 GCA_964526355.1 uncultured Candidatus Saccharibacteria bacterium | reverse complement strand
CCCAAACATCCTTTCACCGTGATTATTGGTGGGGTTAAGGTGAAAGACAAAGCAGGAGTGATTGAGAGATTGGCTCCGTTGGCAGAGGAAGTTCTGATCGGCGGCGGTGTGGCAAATACGTTTCTGAAAGCCAGGGGCGAAGACATAAGTCAATCAGTCTTTGACGCCGAGATGGTTGATGAATGCAAGAGGCTTCTTACTCTTCTGGGCGGAAAATTGAAGTTACCATCAGATTTTGTCAAAGAAGAGACACCAGATGGTGGATTTAGGATTATGGACATTGGCCCAAGCACTGCTCGAGATTTCTCATCTATCATTCAACGCTCGGAGACAATTCTCTGGAATGGCAGTCTTGGCTACAGCGAAGATTTGCGTTATCGCGAGAGTATGAAAACAGTGGCCAAAGCGATGGGGATGAACCGTGATGCCACGACAGTAGTGGCTGGTGGAGATACGGTAGGTTTCTTGAAACAAGAGAAACTGGACAAGGGAATCTCATTTATCTCAACGGGCGGCGGCGCAGCACTCGAATTCCTAGCCGGAGAAAAATTACCCGGAATTACAGCACTAGAATAATTATTTGGGGAGGTATGTGATAGACGTTTCATTGGAATTGACCAAATCACGACGGGGCGGATATGCCTTGCCGGCTTTTAATACCAACAATTTGGAGGTGACCAAAGCAATATGTTCGGCTGCCGCTAAGTCTGATTTGCCTATACTAATTGCCACTACTCCGGGCGCGATTGAATATGCCGGTCTGGATCAAATATTCAATATTGTGACCAAAGAAATCGAAAGTTCCGGGATCAAGGCAGCGATTCATCTCGATCACGCTAAGGATTTCGGTATTATCAAATCCGCTATCGATATTGGCTACAAATCAGTGATGTTTGACGGCGCAGCATTGGATTATGACGAGAACGTAGCTATGACTGAAAAAGTTGTGAAATACGCCCATGATCGCGGTATCGCGGTGGAGGCGGAAATAGGAGTGATCGCTCATGAAGAGGGTGGCAAGCTGTCCCACAAGGCGGTGTATTCGGCTCCAGAACAGGTCAAGAGGTTCGTCGATGAGACAGGCATCGATTCTGTCGCTGTCTCTGTCGGGAATGAGCACGGCGCGCCAACAGGCGAAAAATTAAATCTAGAATTACTTCGCCAAATTGCAGAGATCGTCGAAATTCCGCTTGTCCTCCACGGTTCATCTGGGCTTTCATCTGGTGACGTCAGAGAGGCAATTTCGCTGGGAATCGCCAAGATCAATATTGATACCAATATCCGCAAAGCCTTCGTCTCGGCGATAGAATCGTCAAAGGAGTCAGATTATCGCAATGTGATGAAGGAGGGTATGGAAGAAGTCGAGAAGGTGGTGGAGCACTATATTAAATTACTTGGCGGCAAATGAAATATGATGTTGTAACAATTGGCGATGCGCTTGAAGATATATTTGTTAGCCCGAAGCTTGACTCCAGATACGAGCGATCTTTTGGCTCTGGCAAGGGTATATGTTTTGAACTAGGCGAGAAGATTCCGCTTGAATGGGCGGAGCACCATGTTGGTGGTTCGGCTTGTAACGTGGCTGTTGGTCTGGCGAGGCTCGGGTTAAATTCGGCCGTCTGCACGACACTGGGCAAGGACGCGCCAGAGAAGCGGATTCTGGAAGTTTTGGAGGATGAAGCAGTGGACAGCGATTTGGTCAAGATAAATTCGGAGGCCAAGACTGGCTTCTCCGTCATATTTTCTATTGATGGTAATCGTACCATTTTCGTCTATCACTCCACTGGGAAAATCGAAATTCCGAGAGACTTGTCCACGGATTGGCTTTTTGTGAGTTCCCTGCTGGAGGATTCAGAAAATATTGAGAAACAGGTCATGACTTTGGTTTCGGAAAAAAATATTAAATTGGCTTGGAATCCTGGCTCACACCAGATCGCGCGCAAGGCCAATCATTACAAAAATTTGTTACGTCTGACTTCAATTTTGTTTCTGAACAAGGACGAGGCAATCGATTTCCTGAATTGTTCGATCAAACCCTCTTGGGAGGATGCTCTTCGTCGATTAGCCGATTTTGGCCCCAAAATCATCGTGATTACAAACGGCAAAGAGGGAGTCAGAGCTTATGACGGCAAAGAAACATACAGTGTAAATGCGGAGAAAAATGCCAAAGTAATGGACTCTACCGGTGCCGGTGATGCATTTGCCACCGCTTTCTTGGCTAATATGATTGAAGAGCCAGAAAATATTGAATTGGCGCTCAAGCGGGGCATAGAGAATTCTACCTCAGTGATCCGCAAGATTGGTGCACAGACGGGACTACTGAAAAGTTTTTAGTTTTCAGATCGGGTATATCCTGGACGGGCTAGCCAAGCCTGCGTTTTTGTGGTATAAAAAGTACAGTTATCGACAAAACCGAATTCTGACGGGAGGTTCAAATATGATAACCGTACCTGCCCTTTCTGACAAAATCGTCAGGAAATTGACCTCATTTGACTCCGAAGAGTCATTGACTCGACGGGAGCTGAGAAGTATTTTCCCGCATCGGTCGCACGCGCTGGTGGCGACTCGAGCGATTCTCTCTCCGTGGGAGTCACGACTGATACTTGACCCGAAGGACTTTGACCCATATCTTAAGGGCCACTTCGTAGGTCAACCTGTGCTGCCCATGCATTGGATGATGGAAATGTCAGCCGAGGCGGCTGGTCTTGCTGCGCTGAGAGTAATGCTTTTCGAACATCCGGGCAAGGCTCGCGACAATCGGATCGTACTACAGCAGAGCCTGGGTGTCTGGGAAAAACCGCCATTGATGGTCGACCTGACGCACCCTGACGGCCTTACCATCCTCGCGCGCTACCTCGATGTGAACCTCGAGATCAGCAAGAATGCGAGCTATACGGCCAAGACCTGGCTCTATAATAGCAAGTATCATTCTGCTATTTCGGGAATTAAGGCCCGACTTTGCAGCGAAGCTTCGCTCGAGAAGATGGTAGCCAGAATCTCCAGATAGAGAAAAGTACTGCTGCCGTTCCCACTCAGGGAACGGCTTTTTATGTCTTTAAAATGAGCACGGATTGTGATATCGTAAGCTTTGATTATAAATAACAAGATCTCCGTTTACACGGGGATGACATAGGAGAATATGAGCTCAAAAATTGAGAAACTAAAGGGTGGCAAAGTTAAATTCAGAATAGTTGTTGAACCGGCTGAAATGGTGAAGTACTTCAACCAAGCTTTTGAGAAGATTGCACCAGAAGTGAAATTGCCAGGTTTCCGCCCAGGCAAAGCACCTCGTCCGCTTGTCGAATCATCCGTCGGAGTCTCCAGAATTATCTCTGACGCTCTCGATATCGCAGTTAATCGAAGCTACTATGAAGCTCTGATGGAGCACAATGTTTCTCCAATTACTGAGCCAAGCGTGGTCATCGACAAATATCCTACATATGGCGCTACTGAAGCGGAGGTCAAAGAAAATCTCGGATACACAATCGAAGTGGCTGTATTTCCAGAGGTCAAAGTCGGAGACTATTCCAAGCTCAAGATTGATCTGCCAAAAAAGGAAGAGGCCAAGGAAGAAGATATTCAGAAGATTCTTGACAATTTGCTGAAGCAAAAGGCAAATTTCAAAGAAGTTGACCGACCAGCCAAGAAGGGGGATTTCGTCGAATTGACCTACGAAGGAACACTCAAGGGAGTGAGAATCGATGCCATGTGCTCAAAGAATCACCCGATGGTTCTGGGCGAGGGTACATTGATCCCAGGATTCGAAGACCAGGTTGTCGGGATGAAAAAGACAGAGAAAAAAACTTTCAAGATCAAATTCCCGAAGGATTATCACTCCAAGGAGTACGCTGGTAAAGATGCAGAATTTACGGTTGAGCTTTTCAATCTCAAGGAGGTCGTGTTGCCTAACTTAGACAACGAATTTTCAATGGGATTTGGCGAGAAAACACCTGTAGACCTCAAAAAAGCGATCAAGAAGAATCTGGAACATGAGATTGAGCACAAGTATGATAGCGATGTCGAGATGAAAGCAATCGAAAAGGTATTGCCGGTCGTCCAGGTTGAGATACCAGAGACGATGGTTGAGCGTGAGACAGCCAGAATGCTCGCTGACTACAAAGCTCAGCTTGATAAGATGGGTATGTCCTTTGAGTCATATCTAGAGAGTCTGAAGAAAACTGAGGCAGACCTACGTAAAGATTTTGGCAAGACTGCCGAGAAAAACGTCAAAGTCGGTCTTCTCATCGGTCATATCATCAAGGAGCGTGGACTTGACCCAGGAGATCAGGGTTCTGGAAAGAAGGAGATAGATTATTTGATCAAAGAATTAACAAAATCGAATAAGGTATAGCAAAGAAGGAATTAGAGCAAACTGGGAAAACCGTTATGTGTTCGTTGATACCATTATTCCTAATTCATTATTCATAATTCTAACAAGCGACAAAAGGAGCGATATGGGTTACCTGATACCAACGGTCATCGAGAAAACAATGCAGGGCGAGAGAGCCTACGATATATATTCTAGACTTCTGAAAGACAGGATCATTTTTCTAGGCGGGCCTATTGATGACGATGTGGCTAATTTAATCATTGCTCAACTTCTTTTTCTCGAAGCGGAAGATCAGAAAAAGGACATTACGATGTATATCAACTCGCCAGGGGGATCCGTCTACTCCGGAATGGCGATTTATGACACGATGCAGTATCTAAAACCAAATGTATCGACTGTCGCGGTAGGAATGGCTGCTTCTATGGCCGCTTTCCTGCTGGCTGGTGGTGAGAAAGGCAAACGTTTTTCACTGCCAAATTCACGTATTTTGCTCCACCAGCCGATGGGTGGGACACAGGGACAGGCTTCAGATATCAAGATTCAGGCAGAGGAAATTCTCAAAATTCGTGAGGAAATGAACAAGATATTGGCCAAAAATACAGGACAGCCGCTTGATAAGGTGGCCAAGGATACGGACAGAGATTTCTACATGCGTGCCGATGAGGCAGTTAAATACGGGATTATAGATAAAGTAATCAAGTAACCAAAGCGTTGTGGCCTGGCCTTGCTCTGCCAACAAAATAACAGAGTGCTCTCGGGAAGGGAGATAGCGGAAGAAGTTCCGCGACAAGTATCAAAAGGGGTTCAAATCCCCGCCAGGCCACCATCTTTTCGGGGCGGTATTATCCCGCCCCGAAAATCCCATAAAGCATTCCAAATATATGAAAAAAAGAGTTCTAATCGTTTCTTTCAAGGTCGGGATGGGCCATGTCAAAGCAGCTCAGGCGATATATGAAGAGCTTGCGAAGAGGGACGTTGATGTCAAGAATATCGACCTATCTAATTATTGTACAGTTGTGTCAAAGCAGTTTTACCAACAAGGCTACCTTAGACTGGTGACTCATGTGCCGATGCTATACTCTTTTCTCTACCATCGGGTGCCGCCGTCCACTTCAAAATTACGGACTTTTTTTGACGCGATCAATGCTTCGAAATTTCGCAATTTCATCTCGGACTTCGGCCCCGATATGATTGTGAGCACTCATTTTATTGTGACCAGCCTGCTCTCTAGATGGAAGTATAAATACGGTTTTAAATACAAAATAATATTTGTCGGTACTGACTACGCCGCGCATAGACTTTGGCTGGACAGGAAAATTGACCTGTATTTCGCCCCGACTGAGTTGGTGAAAGAGCAGCTACAGACTATGGGCGCCAAGGGTAAGATTATCGTGACTGGTATACCGGTAGGGTCTAGTTTTGTTGAAAAACATGAAAAGACAATTGTTCGGCTTGGATTGGGGCTGGAAGATAAGTTTACAATCTTGTTAATGAACGGTGGATTTGGTATCGGCAAAAGCAGAGATATACTTAAAAATCTGATTGAGATTGATTGGCCAGTACAGGTTTTGGCTGTTGCCGGCCAAAATCAGAAGCTTAAACTAGCTCTTGGAAAGGTGGCATTATCGTCGAAAAAAGTAAGGGTCTCGGTGTTTGGCTTTACAAATCAAATTGCCGATCTCATGACAGCTTCAGATCTGATCGTTTCGAAGGCCGGAGGATTGACCGTGGCAGAATCATTGGCAGTGGGAACGCCCTTGCTCGCTTTCGAGCCAACCCCTGGCCAAGAAGAGGAGAATATTAGACATTTAGTGGAAAATAATTCTGCTCTTTCTGCAAATAATATTGAGGAAATTAAATCCGTGATTCGATACATCAGAGACGGTATTATAAATCTCTCAAAATTAAAAGAAAATATTCAGAAGATCTCGTCTCCAGATTCGGCTAAACAAATAGCAGACAAAATCGTTCAGATGCTAGATGGATAACAACAATAGTTGATGACAGTTGGGAATATTGTTAAGGTTAAGCAAATATTAATAAGGAATATGATGAAAATTAAAGAAATTTTTGATCTAGCGATTCAGATCGGCATCGACAATGATCCACGAGGTCGTAAGAAAATTGAAAAAATTCTGAAGAAACGCCAAGAAGAATTTGATGAGTTGCCCAAGAAAAAACAAAAAGAATACGATCTCGAAAAGTTATCAAATCCGTATTCAGACTCCGGTATTCACTTTGGTGACGCAAAAAAAGAAATCAAAACTGTCTTGGTGGGCATCGATATTGGCGCCGAGGAAATATTGCTGGCGAAGGAGCTCGAAAGACAGGGTAGAAAAATAGATCTAGTCATCGGCCATCATCCTGAGGGCAAGGCGTTGACCAATTTGCACGAAGTGATGGATATCCAGACTGAAGTTTTGGAGCGTGCCGGTGTGCCAGCAACCATAGCCGAGAAAATACTAGAGCCACGAATTGCCGAAGTTTCTCGCGCTATCGCTCCGATCAATCATTATAAACCTGTCGATGCAGCCAGGCTTCTCGATGTGCCTTTTCTAAACGTCCACACTCCTGCAGACAATTCTGTTTGGAATTTTGTTGATCAGGCTATGGCGAAGAAGAAACCAGAAACAGTTGGTGAAGTGCTTGAAGTTCTCAAAGAGATTCCTGAGTATGCTGAGGCGGTAAGGCTAAACGCAGGCCCAGTTATATTTTCTGGATCAGAGCATTCACGAGCAGGCAAGATAATTACTTCTGGCATGACCGGCGGTACCGGTGGTAGCGAGAAAATTTTTGAGAAAATGTCTCAGTATGGGATCGGCACAGAAATCGGCATGCATTTGAATGAAAAACATCTGGACGAAGCCAAGAAGCACTACATTAATGTAGTAATCGCTGGTCATATGGCAAGCGATTCTCTCGGCCTAAATATTATTATGGACGAACTTGAGAAGAAGGGGGTAGAGATTATCCCTTGTTCTGGGTTCATCCGACACTCTCGAGTTAAATAGCTTTGAAGGAGGGAATATGATTTACAACAAACTGGTTAGGGATAAGATTCCTGAAATTATTTTGTCGAAGGGAGGCAAGCCCAAGACTCATGTCGCCACTGCCAAAGAGTTCTCGGGGGCCTTGAGGGCGAAACTTACTGAGGAAGTTAATGAGTTTTGGCAAGAGTTTGATAATGAGATCTTGAGTAT
>CAZGJE010000040.1:0-7547 GCA_964526355.1 uncultured Candidatus Saccharibacteria bacterium | reverse complement strand
ATTTAGCACTTTACCTTGCGGCAAGCTGCTGGATGGTCAACGGGCCAATTCCCTACCATCACTCTTGATAATTATTTGATTGTAAATCTACAATACCAATGCTTTCATCAGCTGTCAAATCCAAACCTGCGAATAAGATCTACTTTGTCATCAGTACCACGTCAGCTATCGCATTCTCTCCGCCGATATTTTTGATCTCAATATTTGTTTGCCCGCTTAATTCAATATCGCCAAGCTTTTTCCAAATAAATTTCTCGACTCCGGGGTCTTTTGTCGCATGAAATTGATAATTGGCAATTGATAATTGATAATTGCCAGATTCTCCCCCGGTAAGATAGCGCGCCCAGATCTCAAAGTTACCGCCCTCTGCGATTTCTCCATTTAATGTAGAATCTGGCTTGTCGGTATAGACAAAATCCTGTCTCAGCTGAGTAAATATCAACTTGCGCCAGAAATCGTACCTGCCTCGGCTCCAGCCGTCCCGGAAATACGCATAATTATTTGCCCAATCGGACAATGGAAGAATCTGGAATCTGGAATCTGGAATCTGGGAGAATTGCTGAGCTGCTGGCTTACCAGTACTTTCGTAATTTCTTTCGGTTGATGATTTTACGGAAGAATTTATTTTGTAAATTTGAACATTTTCGCCAAATTGTTTGACAAGATCGAGGTCTTTCTTTGTTTTGATCATCGAGCTCCAATCGTTTTGTTTCCACTTCGAAAGTGAGCCCTGATCCTTCTCCTTAACCATGTTGGAGGCTTGCCAATATTTCGTGTCCAGATCCTGACGAACGACAACGCAGTCAACGCCAGCGTTGGCCAATAGCTGAGCAAAATCGCCATTGTCATTCTTCTCGTAGAAATGAGAAATGATTTCGTTTTGGACAAACATACCCTCACTTGCAGTGTTTAAAACTGAAGTACCGCCGTTCAGGTACGGAATCCCAATCGACCAAGCAATCGTGTCGGAGTTGGAGGCGTCAGGTGAAATGTCACCCTTAAAATATATGAAGTCAAAACCTGGCGGATAATAGATTTTCTGGCAGACGTCTTTGTTCTGCTGGAAATAGGTGTTGAGCTGGTAGTATTCGCTGGGAATTTTTTGTAGCTTCAAGTACCCGGCATAGTTGAAGGTCAGGTAGGGAGCAATAATGAAAATAGCACTGCCGGCGATCAAAGCCTTTAAGCCGGCTTTTATTAGAATATAGAATCTTGAATCTTGAATCTTGGATTTTAATCCATCGATTTTTTGCCAGACCCAATCTAGCCCGATGGCGAATAGGACGCAAAGTGAGATAGCATATAGAAACTCAAAATGATAGGTCTCCCTGAAGACTGCAATTTGCGGAAAATGATTATAAAACCAAATGTAAAAATTACCTAATAGTCCTGTCGGCCCCTTGATAAATGGCAAGACAACCGCACAAGAAATTAGAAAAGTCCAAACCAGCTGTCTGTTTTTCTTGCTGAAGATGGCGCAAAGTGCCACCAGCCAGACAATCAGCCAACCAAGTAAATATAATTTGTTGTGAGACAGCGAAGTGAAGAAACTGTTTGTGACGATATGGTCAGAAAGCATGAAAAAATTGCGAAAGCTGTGGGGCAAATCTGCAATATAATTTAGGGTGGTGACGCTACCGCCTGATACAATTTGAGAGCTGCGTTCTTGGAATAACATTATGACTAGCCAGGGCAGAGCAAACGCAGGAAGAGAAATGAACGTATAGAGATAGTTTTTGATGGCCGCTTTTCGGCCCGCGGCGAACAGAGCCAGGAGCAGAGAGACCGTAACGATTAAAGCCGTTAATATCCCTGCTTGAGTTTGGCAAAATATGAGAGAGAACAAAAACCCAATTAAGATATAATCGCTAATCCTTTTGCCCGGTTGAAAGAATCTTGATAGAAAAATTGGTAATACTGCATATGCCGCCAGTGACCAGGTAAACCCAATAATCGTTCGGATGAAAATATATGGAGTAAACGCATAGGCCAGCCCAGAAATTATTGCGACGGCCTCTGACTTTACCCTCGATTTGATGAATCTATAAAATCCATAGCCAGCAACAAAGTGAACCGATAGAATGAACAGCTTCAGAAAAAGAGCTGGTGATATATGGATTGCGCCGAATAACCCAAAGATTGCAGGACCAGTTTTTGACAAGGTCGAGAATAAGCCAAATGAATTGTCACCCATCAAACCGTTCCAAAATTGCCCCATGTTGTAGCTCGGCCAAGCCCAGTCGTATTTAAAGATTACGCCCTGACCAAAAATGATCGGCAAAATTAAAGTCAAAGAAGCAACAAAGAATAGCAATATGGAAAAATTCTTGTTTGAAAAATAGTTCTTCATACTTTTATTTTGGAAACCATGCTTTCATTTTTGATATACCAATCGACCGTTCTTTTGATACCTTCGTCAAAATCAACTGCGGGCTGCCAGCCCAAGATATCCTTAGCTTTGCCTATGTCTGCGCTGGTCGCATCCATGTCTGACTTGTTCATTGGTTTGTAATTTATCAACGCTTTTTTATCAAGAAGTTTCTCGATGGCAGAAATCATATAATTAATCGAGATTGGCTTCTTGCCACCTCCCAAATTAATAATCTCATAACCAACATTTGCCAGACCAGCAATAGTGCCGCTTACAATGTCGTCGACATAGGTAAAATCTCTGGTTTGAGTCCCATCGCCAAATAGTTCAATCGGCTTCCCCTCGTTGATCCATTTAATAAATCGAAAATAACTCATGTCTGGACGTCCTGCTGGCCCGAATACCGTAAAATAACGAAAAACGGTTACATCGATGCCGTAAAGGTGATGATAAGTATACGCCATTACTTCTGCTGCTTTTTTCGTTGATGCGTATGGCGAGATCGGAGAGTTCACTGGTAGCTTCTCGGAAAATGGCATCTTTTGACCAGCATAAAGCGAGGATGTCGAAGCCATCACAATCTTTTTTACGTCATACTTTTTCATCATATCTAATATATTCAACGTCCCAATAGCATTTGCCCGCATATAGAGTTGAGGATTCTCCATGCTGTATCGCACTCCAGCCATGCCGCCGAGATGAATAATGGCTTTGAATTTTTTTGTCGAGAAAATCTTTTCTAAAGAAGAAATATCGGAAAAATCTATCTGGGTAAAGTGAAAAAGAGACGACTTTGACAATTCCTTCAGGCGGTAATCCTTCAGCCGAATATCATAATAGTCGCTGAGGTTATCTATCCCGACAACATCAACCCCCCGAGACAGCAAAGCCTTCGTCGTGTGATATCCGATAAAACCAGCACAGCCGGTGACTAAAATGCTTTTTTTATCCATCACTGCGGTCTTCCTTCTTAATCGGCTCAACAATTATCAGGAATGTCAGAGAGAGAGAAAGAATCGCCAATAATGAGATATAGGAATATGCAAAAGGCTTGTCTCGAAAAAACGAGGTCGTAAATTCCTTTGCGATATCTTTCAGATAAATTTTATATCCAACTCGGGGATAGCCATTCGTGTAGGTTTGAGTGGTTTCTAAAATTATAGTGATACTTTTCTCAGGGAGTTCCCCCATTTGCCGGAATATTCCAGACACTTTTTGACCCTTGCAATCAAGGGTCTGATCAAATTTGACCGTCTGCCTTCCCATAATCGCTATGCTTTTCAAAGTGACTGTTTTCTTGATTTCTTCTTGAGTCGTAGAACAAATAAGCCGTATCTCGATACTAGAATCATCTTCGTTTGTGATGATATAATTTTTCTTGGAATAGAACTCTATCATAGAGATATGGTTAAGTTTAGATTCGAACGCAAATTGTGCTATAGAATCTTTTTTGGATAAATCAGCACTCGTCGTACCCCGAAACACCATTTCCCGTTGAAACAAGTTTATGGCACAAAAATTTAATAGCACAGTGACCGCTACCAGTATGCCTATGATCAGCATAATTTTTCGGCTATTTATCTTCATTTTGTGTGCGAGAATTATATAATAAAAATGAAATTGTTAATGTGGACAAAACCAGAATGCTATTGAGTATTATATTAAAATCCAGCTGAGCCATTTGGAACGAACGGAATAGGCTACCGACATTGCTAAAAACAGATGGATTTAATGGAAGAAATAGGCCGAAGCTAATACTTTCCCCGAAAGATGCCTCAGCTAACTGAAAAAAGACTAATGCTAGAATTATTGCTGGCAGAATAATTTTTTTATTATAGACGGCTGCCAGGATAAGGAATGGCGTTGTCCAGGCATAATAATGAGGATGGACGTAGCTTAGAGCCATAACAGATAATATTCCGATGGTACCAAAGGAGATGAAGTTTTCGAAAGAGGCCCGGTTCTTGTAAAACAAGTAAAGTATTATGGGATACAGAATGAAATTTATTGAGATAGAGACAAACCCACCAGTGATTCTCGCTGACAGAAAATAATTTAGAAAGCCCAACTGACCTAATTCTGAGATTATGTTTGTCCCACCAATTAATTGAATCCCCTTCATCGCCAATATAGGAGCGGCAAAGGTAATCACTGAATACTTAGCTGCCTCTTTCCAATTCTTGGAAAAGTAAATTAGGAAAAAAGGTAAATAAAGAGCAAGGGGTACACGGAAAGCTATAGCAAAGCCGAGGGAAAGAAAGGCAAGTGTCGCTCTGCCTTGCTTCGCCCAAAAGAGAGAGATAATAAGAAAAAGAATGGCAAAAACCTCATATCTTCCCCACATGTAGACTCCGTAAAGAACAAAAGGGTTAAATGCCCAAAGAGCAGACACTAAAATTTTATTTGATGATTCCTTAAAAAACTTCAGGAGGAAATAGAGTGCTGCTAGGTCAAGTAGCAAAAACGGTATTTTGAGGATGAAAAGATAACGGAAAACTTTAGCGGAGCTGGCAAAAATATTATACGCGTCTGTGCCCAAAATTCCTTCTGGGGTTGGGTGATTCAAGGCCGGCATCAAACCATCGAGAAATGGTTTCATCACTCTGATATAAAAACTTAAGATGATTTCGTTGAAATCGCTAGTTCTTATCAGATTGTTATATGCAGCAAGAGATTCCCTGTAAGAGGCATTTAACAAATCAGAATGAGCAGCTATTGGCATTAGCAGAACTCTCATAATAACACCAGTGAGAACAAAAATTCCGACCATCCGAAAAGTCTTGTCTGCTATAAGCATATTGATTTTAGAAAAAAAATTATTCACTCTCTCGACTTATTTACCAGTTATGTTATCAGGCGAAGAAGTTCTAGGCCTTTCGGCAACCGTAGATCATAATGTTATCTTACGCTTTCTGAGAGGTAATTTCCAGACACCCAAGAGCCTAGCCACTGATTTCAGCAGTGACAAGGATCGCCCAAGGCAGCCCGGCCCTTGCTCTCAAATCAGTGATTTGGATATTTCGAAAACCAGTCTTTTTTAACATCTTCCTTACATTTTCTGTTGAGTAAAAATATTTTGAAATTCCTTTTAGATATTTTGCCATTTTGATATATAGCCAGCCGAGCCCCACCGGCAAAATTATTGTCATTATGAGCCGACCTTGCTTATCAATCACCTTCCTGCTCTCCTTGAAAAAATCGAGTAACTGGACTTCGTCCAAGTATTCCGTGGTCCATGTGGAGAATACCACGTCAAATTTATCGTTGCCGATTTTATCCGAAAAAGACGAGGCGTCAGCCTTGACTACAGTGATCGGCAACCTATTCAAATGAGGGTTCTGATCAATCCCGCTAACCTCATTTTTGCCAAGGAAATGCTTTGTATAATATCCGGTCCCAAGACCGACATCCAATACTTTCTTCCCAGTTATGGCAGAGATCAGGGGCAATATTTTTTTGTCAGATGGTACGCGGCACAAATGGTACAGGACATCGTGCTTGTCATAATCGTCACCTGACATTTCTGCATATCGCTCAACATTTTTCATATGTATTTTTTATTAATAGTTAAATCATACACCATCAGTAGATGAGCTAATTAGTACTTAGCGGACTCTTTGATTATTGATTCTAAGCGAGATAAAAACATTTTCTGGCCGAGTCTAGACCGCACGTATGGCGTTTTGTTGATCATAATCTCCATCGAGTGGAACATCGCAACCAGGGTTTGATTAGAATTTTCAAGATACGCCCTCCTTACAATTTTTCTTTCCTCTGGCGCCGTCATATGAGTTGGGCGCAACCATTTGTAGAAAAGCCAGTGATTCGGAAGTAACCGACCAAGAATTCCAAAACGCTTGCCCGCGATTGTGACTGGGAATTCAGTAATTCCTAATTTATCATGATCGCTCTGTGCTTCTCGATAATAGTCCTCCTTTGAGATCGGATAGGATGCTTGTGGGGCCCGAGAGTGATCCACCCCCCCGATCTTTCCCCAGTTTATTCCTGGAGTTACCGAGCTATCGTATTTGTAACCAAGTCTCGCTAAAGACTTCATAGTATTGATGTCAGCGCCAAACCGCGCCGCCCTATACCAAATTGGGGAGTAATTCAGTTTTGATTTAATCAAAGCAGTAAGATTTTTGATCTTCTCATATTCCATGTCGTCGGAATGATCAAAACAGGGAAATTCGTTGGAGGACTTCCCTCTCATGTTTTTCCTTCTCGCGGGTTCAATATATTCAGAGTGAAGATGAGCCCCAATAATCGCCCCGTTTTTGATTTCTTTTTTTAGAATCGCACAGGACGCATTGTCCGCAAGAACTTCTGGCGAGACAAAGTAAATCGGTTTTGTATTATATTTATCGAAAATCGGTCTCAGGTACGTGGGAATACCCTCCGTGATAGAAGTAAATGTTAAGGGATCGCTACGACGCCATTTAATATCACAATCCGGCTCAGTATCGATTGTAATCAATAATTTCATTTCGCCCTCTCAAGCAAATCAAGATATTTTTCATAGATCTTTGTCCAATCAAATCTGTTCAGATAGAGACATTTTCTCGGTTTACCGTTATATTCGGACATGGCTTTCTTGAGCCTATTTGCGAGAGAAGATGGGTCTCGAGGCAAAAACAAGTTTTCTTTTTCTACTATTTCGGGGTTGCCCCCAACTTTCGTAGCCAAAACATCGCAACTATACGATAACGCTTCGAGAAGGACTGTGCTAAAGCTTTCAAAATAACTCGCCGAGATAAAAATGGCTGATTTGCTATAAAGAGAGTCGAGCTCTTTGCTTCCGTTGGCTAGCCAGCCATGAAATTTTATTTTTCTAGCAAATGAGCTACCAGCGGCAGTTACCTCTAATTCCTCTCGACATGGGCCGTCTCCCACAATGTCTACCCTCCAATCGTTAAGATTAACTTCCTTTAGGGCCTCCAGAATATCCTGCACGCCTTTATTGATAAATAATCTCGCAACAACAAGAATCCGCTTCTCTTTTTTCGAAATAACTTTCTTGGGATATATCCCATTTGGTATCACATTGACTTTTCTTTTTGGCAATTGAGACTTGATGCTTTGCCCAAGAGATTCTGACGCTGAAACGATATAACTTGCGGACAAAATAACTTTCTTCCATGTTTTTTGTCCATGTATTTAAAAAATAAGTCCTAAT
>CAZGJE010000039.1:0-7618 GCA_964526355.1 uncultured Candidatus Saccharibacteria bacterium | reverse complement strand
AGCGGCTTCAAGATTGAATCCATGAACATGGAGAACAAAATTTTTGATGTTATAGTGCCAAAAGAGAAACAGATTGAGATCAAGAACGGTAAGCGCAAAACTATTGAGAAGAAGATATTTCCAGGTTATGTTCTCGTAGATATGATTGTAACTGACGACTCTTGGTACGTTGTCCGAAACACGCCTAACGTTACTGGATTTATCGGTTTTGGCGTTCGCCCTACTCCAATGTCGAAAGAAGAAATTGATCGTATCAAGAAGAGAATGGGTGTCGAAGAGCCAAAATACCAAATCGATTTCAGGGTGAATGATCTAGTCAAAATTACAGATGGAGCCCTCAAAGGTTTTGAGGGTAAGATCGAAGAAATTGACCAGAATAAGGGCAAAATTAAGGTCTTAGTCAATATGTTTGGTCGCGAGACCCCAGTTAATCTAGACTTTTTACAAGTTGTAAAAATATAAATAAATAAGGATTTGAGGATCTGGGTTTCCGAGGTTACGAGTTGCTTCTACTCTGTCCCTCTGACACTCTGTCCCTCTGACACTCAAAATGGCAAAAGCAACTAAAGCAATAATCAAATTACAATGTCCGGCAGGTAAAGCAAATCCTGCGCCTCCAGTTGGCCCTGCACTTGGTCAGCATGGTTTGAACATCATGGAATTCTGCACCAAGTTCAATGGAGCAACGAGAGAGAAGGGCGACTTCATTATTCCTGTTGAGATTACAGTTTATGAAGATAGAACATACACATTTATTCTAAAGCAACCACCTGCAGCCGTATTAGTTATGAAAGCCGTCAAGGCCGCTAAAGGTAGCGATAACTCCAAGAAGAACAAAGTTGGCAAGATTACACAGGCTCAGCTTGAAGAAATTGCAAACATCAAAATGTCAGATCTAAACGCCAACGATATCGAGGCAGCTAAGAAAATTATTGCTGGCACCGCCAGAAGTATGGGCGTCGAAGTAGAGAAATAAACTTCTTTAATCTTCACACTCAATATGATATAAGAAAAGAACCCCCATTTCTGGGGATTCTTTTTGTAGAGATGTGCTTACGTAGACCAGAGAAAGCGAAAGGAGGGGCAACACTTTTCCAGCCGTCGTAAGTATTTATCTTACTAAACCATGATAGCCAAAACAAGGTGAAAATGTCAACAAACGATCCTATCATCATACAAACTCATACCAAATATCCATTCAGGGAGCTAATTTCTTCTTTACTTGATTTTGGGTATGAGAGGGAACAGGGGGCTGTTAAGAGTGGTTTCTTTGATGTGTCTGGCGGAGTTATTAAAATTTTTCCGGTCAATGAAAGTCGTGTTTTTCTGATCGAGTTTTTTGGTGATGAGATCGATCAAATCTATATTATCCACGATGACAGACAGGAAAAATTTGTCGGTAGATTGCAGATTGAAAAAAACCTTGTCAAATTGTCTGATGGCAGTATTTTATTGCCGATGAGTTATGCAGTTCATGAGGACTATGGCATCGGCCAATTTCGCAATATTGAAACGTTGATTTTACCGACCGGTGAAAAGGTAAAATATTTAAATTTCATATATCTAAACGAAGAAGTTTTACGCGTGCCCGAAAACCAGATCGAAAAGATTTCGCGATATATCGGTATCGGACAGCGTAAACCCAAGTTGAATAGACTTGGTAGTGTTAGCTGGAAGAATACTTATAAAAGAACTTATGATAATGCGCTGCTATTGGCCAGGGAGCTCCTGACTGTTTACGCTAAAAGACAAGTTGCTCAGAAGAAAAAAATGGTTATCAACACCGAATGGGATGCATTGGTACGCGAAACATTTGAATTTACAGAGACCGATGATCAGATGAAAGCGATCGAGAGCGTTTTTGCTGATTTGAATTCTGATATACCCTCTGACCGGTTAATTTGTGGTGATGTAGGTTTTGGAAAAACCGAAGTTGCGCTTCGAGCGGCGGTCCAGGCGGTAGCAAATGGATATCAGGTAGCCATGCTAGTACCTACCACGATTTTAGCCGAACAGCATTATATAAATTTCGTACGGAGACTTGCTCATACTCCTATTCGGATCGGTCACCTAAGCCGATTCGTCCCAGAAGAACAAAGCAGGCAGACTATCAAGAGTTTGGCTGACGGAAGTGTAGATATCGTGGTTAGCACTCACAAACTTATCAGGTCCGAGATTAAATTCAAAAGTCTTGGCCTATTGGTTATTGACGAAGAGCAAAAATTTGGTGTGAAGGACAAAGAAAAACTGAAAAATTATCGTTCGAATATTGATTGTCTTACGCTCACCGCTACTCCTATCCCTAGGACTATGTATATGGCCTTGTCTGGAGTTAGGAGCATCTCACAAATATCTTCGATTCCAGAGGGTAGGAAGAGCGTTGATACAAAAATTGCGAAATACGATGATAACTTGATTCAAGAATACATCAAAAGAGAAGTCGAAAGGAAAGGTCAGATTTATTTTTTGCATAATCGAGTCCAATCCATCAACGGTACTCGTAGGATGCTTGCAAAAAGCTTTCCCCAATTGAATATCGAAGTAGCACATGGCCAGATGTCAGAGAACTTACTTGCAAATAGAATGATCGACCTTACGAATGGAAATATTGATATATTGGTTTGCTCAACGATTATTGAAAGTGGTATTGACCTGCCCAACGTCAACACTCTGATAGTTGAAGACTCTGATCGGTTTGGACTGTCTCAGCTCTACCAAATTCGCGGCAGAATCGGCAGAAGTGCCAAACAGGCGTATGCACTTTTTACTTACAAGGGAAAAATCATGACGAATAACGCAATTAAGCGTCTCGAGGCTTTGTCGCGAAATACTGAACTTGGTACGGGATTTGAAATCGCATTATCTGATTTGGAAATACGGGGTGGTGGCAATATATTGGGCAAAGAGCAGCATGGCAGCATGGAGGCAGTCGGGCTCATGCTGTACTCGAAATTATTAAAGTTAGCTGTTGATAGGCTGAAAGAGGGAAATCTGCTAGAATTAGCCTAATGGCTAATTTTGATCACAAAATTATTCTTGCCCTAAACGCTCATCCAAAAATTGGGAGTCAGACTCTCAAAAAATTGATTTTCGCTGTAAATAATCCCGAACAACTTTGGATATTACCAAAAAATGAACTAAGCAAAAAGCTCGAGCCGAAACTGCTCGATCTACTTTTTGATGCACGTGAGAAATACTTACCCGAAGAAGAACTAGAATTGCTTAAAAAGTATGATGTGGGTTACGTCACTATCTTTGATAAGGAATATCCTGCTTTGTTAAAGGAAATTCCAGATGCTCCGGTCATACTGTATATGCGAGGCGATATAAATGCCCTCAAAAGTCCTGGGTTGGGAGTTGTGGGGAGCCGAAAGTATACCGATTACGGCGCGAGTGTCGCTTATAAATTGACTAAGGCGCTGGCCGAAAATGGCTTGACTATTGTCTCCGGCCTGGCTCTCGGTGTTGACGCAATCGCGCATCAAGCAACACTTGACGCGAAAGGCGTTACTGTCGGGGTGCTTGGATGCGGGCTAGACCGAATATATCCTGTGTCAAATTATAATCTGGGGAAGACAATGATTGAGACTGGTGGGGCCGTAATCTCAGAATTCCCGATAGGGACACCTCCAACGAATTATAATTTTCCAATAAGAAATCGAATTATTGCAGGGTTAACTTTGGGGACGCTGGTAATAGAAGCAGCCGAAGATTCTGGATCTCTGATAACTGCTGGTCTGGCACTCGACTACAATCGTGAAGTTTTTGCGGTCCCGGGACCGATTGATTCACCGATGTCCGAAGGTACAAACAAACTTATTAAACACGGCGCCGTACCAGTGACTTGCGCCACTGACGTTTTGGGCGTACTGAATATCGAGGAGAAGCAGAGCGTCCAAAGGGCAAAAGAGCTCTTGCCAGAGAATGCCAAAGAAAAAAAGATAGTAGAAATTTTGAGATCTGGAGAAAGATCCGGAGACGAAATTATAAAAGTTTCAAAACTGAATGTAATAGAGCTCAATTCTGTACTGACTATGATGGAGCTCAAAGGAATGGTCAAAAATATTGGGGGCGGAAGATACAAATTGTTGTAGGGACAGAGGGACAGAGGGAATCCGGGTATAATGGACTTTGATAAATTCTTCTGGTAACTTAACCATAGCAAAATAAAAACAAAATTAAGCGAAGGAAATATGAATTTAGTGATTGTCGAGTCGCCAGCCAAGGCCAAAACAATTGAGAAATATTTGGGCAAGGATTATAAAGTGCTAGCCTCTTTTGGCCATGTTCGTGATTTGCCAGAAAAATCTCTTGGGGTAGATGTAGCGAAAAATTATGAACCGGAATATACGATTTTGCCCAAGGCCAAAAAAGCGTTGTCGGCGTTAAAATCAGCACTTTCGGGGGCGGACAAAGTATATCTCGCAACTGACTTGGATCGCGAAGGAGAGGCAATATCATGGCATCTGACTTTTGCCTTGGGCCTAAACAAGAAAAAAGACAAGATAAACAGAATTACTTTTCACGAAATCACAAAATCAGCGATCGAAAAAGCAGTAGCTAACCCACGGGACTTGGATATCAACTTGGTCGATGCGCAACAAGCTCGCCGGGTCCTTGATCGTTTGGTTGGCTATAAATTGAGCCCGCTACTTTGGAAAAAAGTGAAAAAAGGGTTATCTGCTGGGCGTGTACAGTCCGTTGCGGTTAGATTGGTAGTGGAACGCGAGAGAGAAATCGAAGCGTTTAAGCCAGAGGAATATTGGCTCCTTGGAGTCGATCTATCCAAAAAAGATAAAAAAGAAACATTCTCTGCCTATCTAGTCGAAATGGACAAGAAGGTTATTGGCAAAATGTCTATTAAGACCAAAGCTGACGCAGACAAGATCGAAAAAGATTTAACAGGTGCTGATTATGAAGTTATCGAAGTTAAACACGAAGATTCATACCGCAAGCCTGCTGCGCCATTTACAACATCTACTTTGCAGATGGAAGCGGCCAGGAAACTTGGGTTTTCACCAAAGCAAACAATGATGATGGCCCAAATGCTTTATGAGGACGGTCATATTACATATATGCGTACTGATTCGATGAATTTGTCTGCCGAATCAATATCGGCGATTCAAAAACTGATCGTCAAAGACTATGGCGAGAAATATTTGGCAAAAGGCGGAAGGGTCTATGCCACAAAGGCCAAACATGCGCAGGAAGCGCATGAAGCAATTCGTCCAACGCATTTCGAAAATTCAAACGTCAGTAACGACCGTAGAGCCCAGAAGTTATACGAGTTGATTTGGAAGAGAACAGTAGCGACTCAAATGGCAGATGCACTATTTGATGTGATCTCGGCCAAGATCTCGGCCGTTTCGAGCAAATATATTTTTCAAACCAAGGGCGAAATTATCAAATTTGATGGCTTCATGACCGTATATCTTGAGGGCAAAGATGAGGAAACGGACGAAGAAAACAGTAAAATACCAGCCCTGACCACCGGCGAAATCCTGAAATTTATTCAAATGATCAAAGATCAGAAATTTACTGAGCCACCCAAACGCTACACTGAAGCAATGTTGGTGAAGAAATTGGAAAGCCTGGGAATCGGTCGCCCGTCAACTTATGCGCCCACACTTGAGACGATCAAAAATCGTGGCTATGTCGAATTATCGGAGAAAAAATTTCAACCGACTGATATCGGCAAAATCGTCTCTGATCTCCTGGTCAAGCATTTCTCGGAGATCGTTGATTACAAATTCACAGCCGATATGGAAGACGAATTTGACGAAATTGCAGAAGGCAAGCTCGAATGGCACAAAGTAATTGATGATTTTTATAAACCATTTGCTCAAAATCTAACGGTTAAGAACAAGGAGCTCGAAAAAAGTGAGATTATGCCGGTAGAGGAAACAGGCGAGAAGTGCCCGGAGTGCGGTGAGCCACTCGTGATCAGACATGGCCGTTTCGGTAAGTTTGTAGCCTGTTCGGGGTATCCAAAATGCAAATATTCTAAACCGCTAGAAACCAAAGCAGAAAATAAAACGTTGGAGGTAGTTGGAAGCGATGGCGATCTCGAAAGTGTCAAAGAAGCAGAGGAACAGAAGTGCGAGAAGTGCGGCGGTAAGATGATTATGAAAGAGGGTAGATTCGGCAAATTCTTGGCCTGCGAAAATTATCCCAAATGTAAGAATACTCTAGCTGTCGTCGGTAAGACTGGAGTTAAATGCCCAGAGTGCGAAAAGGGAGAATTAATTGCCCGCACGACCAAGAAAAGGCGAACTTTCTGGGGTTGCTCCAAATATCCAGATTGCAAATATGCGACTTGGGATAATCCAACCCAGCCGAAGAAAGAAAAAGTCAAAAAGGAGTCAGAAGCGACAGAAGCCTTGGTCGAGGGAGTTGAATAACTGCAGAGCCATGATTACCCCAGAGCAAAAAACACTTGCCTTGCAAAAGGCGAAGCAGTGGATAGAGAAGATTGACGATCCGATGCATAGCGTGCCGCATATGAAGCAGACCTTAATCTATGCTATGGATCTCGCAAAATCTTATCCTGAGGCAGACCGTGATATCTTGGAGATTGCGGTTTGGTGGCACGATGTTGGTAGAGTTTTCCTCGACGATGGTCATGCCAAAAAAAGCGCGGAGATGGCAGGAGAGTCCCTGATAAATATTGGAATAGACTCGAGTGAAGTAGCGGAAATTTGTACTATGATCGAAAGTCACAGCAACTCAAGTACTACGAACCCAGTATCTTTGGAGGCGATAATTTTGAAAGATGCCGACAAATTAGATTTCTTGACAGTATCGCGTTGGCGGATCGGTATCAGAGATGAGAGATCGAAGGGGATTAACACTGGCATTAGTAAAATCCCAACTATAGGCAGAGAAATTCTCAAGTTGCCTGAGTCAAAAATTATGTTTGAGAAATTGTTTGTGCAATTGTTGGAATATTTAAAAACTGTCGATAATCCTTTTATTAATAATCTTAAGCCCAAAATCAACGAAAATTGGGGCGTTAAAGTCTAAATATGCTACCGAAATCAGTCCAAAATTTAATTGATGAATTTAGCAGATTACCGGGTGTTGGGCCAAAAACTGCCGCGCGACTAGCGTTTTATTTGCTGACGAAGCCCAAGTCTGATATCGAAAATCTAGGTAGCGCCGTGCTTGGCTTGGCCAACAATCTTCAGTACTGCAAAGAGTGTTTCAATATCGCGGAGGAAGAAATCTGCTTGATTTGCGACGACAATCGCAGAAACAAAAATATTATCATGGTTGTCGAAGAGCCGCTGGATGTGATTGCGCTTGAGAAATCTCTTCCATTTGAAGGCGTCTATCATGTTTTGGGCGGTGTGGTCTCACCGATCAATGGAATAGGCCCGGACGATCTAAGGATTTCTCAGCTTATAGAAAGAATCCAGCAAGGAGCGGTCGAAGAGATTGTCTTAGCAACAAATCCAAATCTTGAAGGAGAGGCGACGGCTGCCTATATCAAGGACCGGATTGGTCGGCTGAATCTTGCCCAGTTGAAAATTACTCGTATCGCTCGTGGCTTCACAGTTGGCGGTGATCTAGAGTATGCAGACGCAGTCACGTCGAAAAGATCCATCGAACGACCGCG
>CAZGJE010000038.1:0-7982 GCA_964526355.1 uncultured Candidatus Saccharibacteria bacterium | reverse complement strand
AATCATAGATAACTGTTTTATCAATGACCGATTTCGCATTTAGCACAGAAAGTACGTCGAGCTCACCAGATTTTGCGAGCTCTTTAGACAATGATAGCGCTAAGCCAGGAGTGCCAGATGCATTGTATATTTCGATTTTTGCCGTCGTTCCAGACGGATCTTCGAAGATGTTCTTGAACATATTATTTATCTTGGAATAGTCACCGCCCCTGGGCAAGAGATGATAAGAACCTTCAGACGAGCTCTCCAAGAAACCATCTTTGCCAGTGGTCAAAACCTTTGTGCTCATATTGTTTCTATCAATTTTTGATGCCACAGAAAAGAATTCTTTCATCTCAGGCATAGACAGATTGGTTTTAATAGAATCACCGAGGGTATTGATTACATCCAAAATTTTCTTTGGATTAGAGAAAAAACCGCTACTCGTCGCTTTGTCTTTTATAGAAGCCAATATCTGCTGTTGCCTCGCAGCACGGTCAAAGTCTCCGCCGCTGGTCCCATGACGAGATCTGGCATATTTGAGAGCGGTTTTGCCATCTAGATGATGCTGCCCAGCTTTAATATAAAATGGTGTATATCCTTCCATTTTGTCATCTGGATATTCTGGGTCATAAATATCGCTCGCAACAGTGACATCTATTCCACCCAGTTGATCAATAATTTTTTCAAAACCGCTAAAGTCAGTGGAAATATAATAATGGATCGGTATATCAAATATCTTAGAAATAAGGTCGCTTTCATAATTTGATCCAGCTACTAGCGCCTCTCCACGGCATTGATCAAGCTTTTTCTTGGTACAGTTCTTTGACAAATACGCGTTGTAACCAACAGAGAGGGCAGAGTTTATCTTCCCTTCTTCTCCGTTGGGCATCTTGACCCAAAGATCGCGAGGTATGGAGACCATAGCCGCCTTGCCGTCAGATGGCCTAACACTGAAAATCATAATAGAATCAGTCAGCAATCCGCCAGGGTGATTAGCTCCCCCAGACCCAAAAAGTAGGATATTAATCCTGTTCTCGTTTTGACCCTTCAGGATATCTTTACTTCCGTAAATGGTTTTGATGATATCTGAGCCGCTCCCCAGGCCCCTCTCGAATATCTTCGATCCTGACGAAATTGCATAAGAAACAATCGATATCCCCAAAACTACGAAAATACCCAGTGCCACAAAGAAAATCCTCCAAAATATTTTCTTCTTCGGTTGAGTCATTTCTACCTGTTGATCGAACCTTTTATCTTTTCGTCTCAAAAACATCAAAAAATCCGCTATTTGTTTCACCAATCAATAATACCAAAGATGCGAACCTAGGTCTAGCTTTTTGGCTGGGAAATTTTTGGAGCAAAAGCGTAAACCGGAAGCACCGGCGCGTCAAACACCGTGAGATCAGTGTCGAATCCTTCGGTAATAACGGGAATATCTAAGGAAAAGGCTAAGGTGTTCGCGACAGTAACCCCAACCCGCACACCAGTATAGGGGCCGGGGCCAGGGTTTACTTTGATAGACGATAGATCAGAATATTTTTTTCCAGCCTCTTTCAGGATAAGTTCGATATTTGAAAGAATTTCTTCGGTATGATTATGTATGACATGCCAGGTGTTTGACAAGATAATCTGGTTATTTGAGTCGAGCAAATGAATTTTTGCTTCTTCCCCTGCTGTATCGATTTCAAGCAACATTGTATTCTGCCTCTCTGGTAGTTTCGTCAATATATTTAAATTTAATATTCACCGTTCGCTCACCTGGAATAATTTTGCTGATCCTGCCTGGCCATTCGATAACACATATATTATTTCTATCCAAGAGATGCTCCTCCAGACCAATCGAGATTGCATCTTTTTCGTCAGAAAAGCGGTAGCAGTCGATATGAACAAGTTTACCGCCGTTACCGCCAAAATCATACTTCTTCATAATATTGAATGTCGGGCTTGTCACAACATTTTTAACTCCCAGTGCTTCGGCCAACGCCTTTGTGAAAGTGGTCTTACCAGAGCCAAGATCGCCGTCGAGGGCTAATATTTGGCCCAAACGAATTTTACCCGCTATTTCAGCAGCAAACTCAGACATTTCGTTCAAATTTCTTAGCATTCTTTTCATTGCCAGACAACTCGTCCTTCTAAATAATTAACATTGCATCACCGTATGAATAAAAATGATATTTCTCGTTGATCGCTTTTCTGTAACAATCCCGGATATTTTCTTCGCCCGCGAAAGCAGATACAAGCAAGAGGAGCGATGATTTCGGTAGATGAAAGTTTGTTATCAGGCCATCGATACACTTAAATCGGAAACCCGGGTATATATAGATATCAGTCATCCCGCCCATCGATACAGCGGTGAAATCAGTTGATAGTATATCTCTTTTTTGATCAAAAATATACTCCAGGACCCGAGTTGTCGTCGTACCGACAGAGAGGACCCTTCTATTTTGTTTTTTTGCATTGATAATTTCTTCCAACACGTTTTTTTCTATTTCAAAATATTCTTGATGGATCTTATGCTCTGTCACATCCTCCGTCTTTATCGGTTGGAAAGTACCCAATCCCACGTGCAACGTTATCTCTGCAGTGTGTATCCCTTTATTTTTCAATTGATTTATCAGATTATCGGTGAAATGAAGGCCGGCTGTTGGCGCCGCCACGCTTCCCCTCTTCTTGGCGTAGATGGTTTGATATCGCTCCCTGTCCTCCGAATTGGATGAATGGCCAAGCCTCTTCTTGGCGATATACGGCGGGATAGGTACTAAGCCAATCCGCTCTAACTCCGCGAAAAAACTCTCGGCCGATAGATTAAATGAAGCTATGTATACATCATTATTTTTTTGAATGATATCGGCTTTCAGTTCTGACCCAAAAAAATGTATCTCGGCGCCAACTTTGAGTCCTTTACCAACAACCTCCCACAAGCCCGGAGAGATCTCTTTGTTGAGAAGCATTTCCGAACGTCCTCCTGATATCTTGTACCCTACCAAACGTGCAGGGAAAACCTTTGTATTATTGAAGACCAATAAATCACCCAGTTTTAGGTAATTTATCAAATCAAAAAAATGACGGTGTTCTTTAAAACCCCGCCCCCTATCGATAATCATCAGTCTTGAGCCGTCTCTCTCAGCAATTGGCTTAGCCGCAATCAGTTCATCCGGCAAATCATAATCGTAATCGGACAATTTTAACATTTGGTTATAATTTAATTTCCTTACCTTCCTCCAGCTCGCCAATCCCTTTCTTCTCCTCACCCTTGGTCAAGTCACCGAACATTTTTCTGGACTCTTCACTCTCAAAGACAGGGCTTTTTAGCCTTTCGGAGAAGTTCTTCTTTTTTATCAAATCTTTGGCCTCTTTTTCAAGATGTTCATACTTTTTATGAGTCCCTGGCTTCTGTTCAGGAAGACTCTCAATGTGATGTTCGTGCAGATTAATAATTCTTTTCGCAACTAGGTATGGATTGGGGATCGATAAGAACTGAAAGTTTTCCCTCTCACCCGCTGTTTGGATTAACACATCGCCAAAATGAAGAAGGGTCGGGAATATTCCGTTGATTCGTGCGTTGACATCCTGGACCTGATGAAGATGCAACTCGGAGATCTGACGATGAAAAAATCCGGCTTGATCAATATCGACGATTCTCCTGTCGGTGACGATATAGACATCCAGGTAATATGAGACAAATCCATAAAGTTGAAGACCAATAGCGAATAAGAGATACATACTCATCAACATTATAAACGAGATCCCGAGGAGGCCGTCGATAGATTGACTGTACACGAAGAAATAGTAAATGCCCAAAATGGCCGGAATGATCATTATCAAGCCTATCCCAGCGAATGGTACATAGTTAAACCAATGCTTCCTGATCAGCAGGAAAACTTTTTCTTCTTTCTCCTGACTAGGGAATAACTTGTCTTCGTCTGTTTTTGCCATTTTATGGTAAATTAAAAATTATTAAAATCAGAGTCGTCGATATAATTGCGACAGACATAACTGCGTAGACAATGATCGCAAGCTTTGACAGATCCCCTGAATACCCGAAACGCCAGAGATGGTATATGCCAGCCGTACTATAAACAATAAAGGCAAGAGCGAAACATAAGTATATTGTGATCAGCGCCAAATCATATTTCATTCTAACCTCCCCTCAACCCTAGAATCCTTGCATCCGCAGAAAGTTGGTGATTCCAAATCATGGTTTTTGGCATAGTTTCTCCCCTTCCAGTAGCCTTTCCGGAAATCCTGATAATAAAACGTGAGATTATAGTCCAGAGCCCTTTCGTTGCATATCTCAACTATTTCGTCGTGATCCTTGTAAGGAGAACAAAGCAAGGTGGTAGTAAAGTAGCTGATTTTCATCTGCTTGGCTTGTTCGACGGTTTGCTGAATTAGAAGAGAGTTGCAAAAACGACAACGGCGACGACGATAGCGATCAGTTTCGGTGATATACTTGATCGAATTTTTGTCTTTGTACGGAGCCGTGATATCTTGCAGGTCTCCTGGGCGATGTTCCGGTACGACAAGCTGAATATCATTTTCCTGACAATAGTTTTTAATATTTTCAAGCCTCTTATCGTATTCATCCTCAGAATCAAGCTCTGGATTGTAAAAAAAGGCCACAGGTACAAATCCAGCTTTTTGAAGCTCAGCAAAAACATAGCTAGCGCATGATGCACAACAGGTATGAACAAGAATTTTCCGAATTTTGCTGGTCATCTTTAGAAAAGACTATTCTTCTGGCTTTTCTTTATTTTTAAATGGTCGAACGCCAGTGGTGTCACGATTCTACCACGATTTGTCCGATTTATGAAGCCTAGCTGCAGCAAATATGGTTCGATCACATCTTCAATGGTATCTTTGTCCTCCGAAAGTGCTGCTGCAATTGTCTCCAGGCCAACTGGGCCACCACCAAATTTTTCAATAATACAATCAAGATATTCCCTATCGTTACGGTCCAGGCCAAGCTCGTCAATATTGAGTTTGGAAATCGCTTCGCGAGCAATTGATTGATCAATCTTGCCATGATGTTTCACTTCAGCATAATCCCTGACCCTCTTCAATATCCGATTAGCAATACGAGGAGTGCGGCGCGATCTTTTGGCAATTTCAGCCTTGCCATCTCTGTCTATCGAAACGTTTAGCAAATCGGCTGATCGGTTGATGATTTCGGAAAGCTCCGGGTCGGAATAAAATTCTAATCTGTGCACTAAGCCAAAGCGATCTCGCAAAGGGGAAGAAAGCGAACCAAATTTAGTGGTTGCGCCGATGAAGGTAAATGGTTCTAGATTAATTCTCATACTACGAGCGGATGGACCTTTGCCGACTACCAAATCAACGACATAGTCTTCCATCGAAGAATATAATACTTCTTCGAGATTGCGATTTAGCCGATGAATTTCATCGATGAAAAGAACATCGCCCTTTTGTAAATTGGTAAGAATCGCAACCAAATCTCCTGCTCGCTGGATCGCCGGGCCGGAAGTGACCTTGATCCCGACACCAAGCTCGTTGGCGATAATGTGAGCTAGCGTAGTCTTGCCAAGCCCGGGAGGGCCATAGAGCAGAATATGTTCGATTGAGTCCCCTCTCCGTCTCGCTGCTTCGATCACAATAGCTAAGCTGCTCTTGATCTCATCTTGACCGACATAATCCTTTAACGCCCTCGGGCGTAGGGAGCTGTCAAATCTTTCATCGTCAGAAGATGCCTCTTCGCCAGAGACAAGCGATGAGATATCAGTTTCTAAATTTTGTTCGAGGTCTGGATCCATGAGGCCATTATAACAAAAAGGAGAACCATTACCAGCTCCCTGTTCGTTATATATTCCTTATTCCTAATTCCTAATTCTTCTTTAGCTTTTGGCTAGTTTCTTGAGACACCAGCGTATTCTCTCTTCGGTAGTCAAAATTTCGGCTGGTATTTTGTTGATGAAAGAGGCAATCTCGTTCTTCTTGTAGCCAAGCGATTCGAGCGCATCAAAAAGATCATTGTTTTCACCCCCAGAGAGGACATTAATATTCTGGTCGCCAGACAATTTTGATTTGAGTTCGAGAATTATTTTGGCCGCTACCTTTTTGCCGATTCCAGGGACGGCAGTGAAGAAATTTAAGTCATCAGAAATGATAGCCCGGATTATCTTGTCCGGTTTGCCAGACGACATAATATTCAGTCCGGCCTTGGGCCCAATCCCAGAGACGGTGATCAATTTTTCAAACATATTCAGCTCGTCAAATGATCGGAAGCCATACAAATCGTCTAGGTCTTCACGAATATGTTGATGGATAAATAAATCGGTTGCGTCGCCGTTGGCCAGGACAGTTGCTGAGTCAACATTGACCCCATAGCCGACTCCGCCAGTTTCTAGAATAATGAAACCGGTCCGGCTGACCACAACTTTTCCTTTGAGATATGAGATCATAATTTCAGTCTTATTAACTCTCGATAAAAAGCTTTGGTAAGATTTTCAATCTGTAACGTAGTCATTTTCCCGCTTCTAAAAAGTTCCCCGTTTTTCTGTGCCAACATAATATTAAGTTTGGTGATCAGATTGGCAAGCCTGAATCCCACGTAATACTTAAAACTAAAAGATTCTTTTTCTGTTAAGTCGAGTGATTCTAAGAATTTTTTCTGCCACTTTGGCCAAAGTACTGAGGCGATATAAATTGTAGCGAAGTCGTTTGATTTCGAATTATATTCCACGGTTTCCCAATCGATCAATCCAAAGCCTTCATTGTTGAAAATAAAATTTCCGCCATTTGCATCACCATGAGATATAACCATACTATCTTCCATAAACTTTTTCTTCCGGATATATTCCAAAATTGGCGCTATCGTGGCCCTGTCGTTCGGCCAGTTTTCTTCAATGAATTGGATGTTTTCCAAGTATCTGTCCTCCAGCGCTTGCGGCAATTTTTCCAGATCAATCTTTTTTTTCTGAAGAGAGGAAAAATATTTGCTAACGAAATCAGGCGCGATTGTTTCCACAAATTCTCGATTAAAAGCCAAGGAGTTCCCTCCAATCTTGCCTTCAAGAAAAGTAACGATTTGAAAGAGAATATTTTCATCCGAAAATAGAACACGAGGTGACTTTAAGAATGTATTTTTCAGAGAATTAAGAGCCACGATTTCGTTGTGAAACATCCCTCTTGTCTTAGGAGAAATCTCCTTATAACAGCGAGCCACCGCCGCCTGTCCCATATATCCAATATTTACAACATACCTGCTTGATTTAGAATCAACCTTAGAAATATCAACGGATTTTTCGACGCCCTCGGTTTCATTTAATATTTCTGCAAATTGGTTAAGAGATGTCATTCGCCTTCCCTGTCAGATTTTGAAACACATTCTCATAATCCTTAACCATACGACCTATAGAAAAATTTTTCTCGACGCTCTTCCTACAAACGCAACGACCAATTTTGCCTATCGCTTTCATCGCCTTGGCGAGACCATCAATATCTCCCTCTTTTACAATAAATCCGGTTTTACCATCTTCTATGATCTCTTTCACCGATCCCCTATCGTATGCGATTACCGGAGTTCCGCACGCCATTGCTTCGATCATGACCAGACCGAAAATCTCATCGCAATGTACCGGCATAAGCAAGGCTAGGCTAGCGCCCATAAAATCAGAAACCTTTTCTCGGTCTATTTTCCCCACAAAATCTATAGTCGGGTTGGCATCCACCTTAGCAATAACTTCATCAAAATATTCGGACGATAATTCTTTCGGCGTGTATCCAGCTATCGTAAGTTCTGAACCCGTTTTTATGGCCGCCCGAACTGCATCCATTTGGCCCTTGCCAGGGATAATTCTGCCTAACGAAATAAACCTGCTTTTCGGTTGCTGTATGAAATTGAAGTCTAAATAATCAATCCCATGCGGAATAATTTTTTTTATTTTTAGATCAGGAGATGCTTGTTTGCCGAACTCGCTCGGTGATATATAAAATACGTTTTTGTTTGAACTATGATAAAAATTTGACAAAACCGAGGGAGG
>CAZGJE010000037.1:4171-8020 GCA_964526355.1 uncultured Candidatus Saccharibacteria bacterium | reverse complement strand
GTCAACAACTTTTGAAAAAGTTAAAACTAGCAAAATGCTTTGTTATCCGAAGTTAATCATCTCTACGATCTTGGACATTCTATACCCCAAGAGATGTGTATCTTGCGGACGTTATGGCCATTATCTTTGTCTTGAATGTGCCAAACGAGTCGAGATTCTCAAAAGCTATACCTGTTACGGCTGTGGTAAACTCTCTCAATTCGGAAAGTTGTGCCCCAATTGCAAGAAACAGTTTGGCGGGGCTGTTGATAACATTATATACGCCACTGATTATAGCAATCCGATAGTGAAAAAGCTTATTTCGGCCTACAAATATTCTGGGATTACGGAGTTATCCACAATATTGTCCACACTGTTGCTTGACCGACTATCAAGCGTGACGCCGGGGGTTATAATGCCAGTGCCACTTTATAAATCCAAGGAATTATTACGTGGTTTTAATCAGGCGGATCTTCTGGCGGCTGATATCGCCAAAAAGCTCGGCTTTACCCTGTGCAATTACCTATTGCGTGTTAGGAATACTCAATCACAAGTAGGCTTATCACGAGTAAACCGGACCAAAAATCTCGAGCGCGCCTTTGTTTGCAAAAATAGCTGGCGTATCAAGGGAAAAGTGGTTTATTTGGTCGATGATGTCGTGACGACAGGTAGTACATTCGCGGCTTGCGCTATGGTTCTAAAGACTGCTGGCGCCAAAAAGGTAGTGTGTCTGGCAATCGCCCGAAATCTCCACCTGAAATAATAGGTCAATAACTCGAATTACCGTATATCTGTTCACGGGGGACGCTTTATTGCGTGCCTTATCTGAACGGCCAATCTGAATTTAAGCGATCCGGCCTGAATGATCCGTACTTAATACTTCCTTGATCTATTCTATTAAAGCAACCTTTTGCTAATAGTTTATGTTACAAAATTCGACGATCGTCAAATTTTGTAACATAAAACATATGCTTAGGTTTTCCTTTTTTTAGTTGGTTTGTCAGAGAGTGTTCTCCACAGTGAACGACGAATATATTTTCGCACCTAAATGTGTGACGATTTTAAACGATCGTTTAATTTTGTAACATATTTTTCTGAAACACGGATTTATTTAGACGCTTGAATCATTTGAATTACTTAAATAATTGATTATTTGCGAATAAGAATTGCAGAATTGAGCTTAATGTGTTATTGTTTGAGCTGCCTGGAGAGGTCGCATAGTGGTCGAGTGCAACTGTCTTGAAAACAGTCAGGCCGCAAGGTCTCGTGGGTTCGAATCCCACCCTCTCCGCCAGAAAAATGTCACTAGTAATAGTGGCTTTTTTGTTGCTTGGTCATGTTACAATAGAAGAAATTAATTAAGGAGCAAGATGACGAAAAATCTAGAGATTTACCACTGTAATGTATGTGGTAATACCGTTGAGATGGTGGGGGAGGGTGTTGGAACTTTGGTTTGTTGTGGCCAACCAATGGAAAAAATGGCGGAGAACACATCGGATGCAGCCAAAGAAAAACATGTTCCTGTGATCGAAAAAGATACAGAAAACAAAAAGCTGATAGTCAGAATAGGGGAGGTGGCTCACCCAATGACAGAGGATCATTATATACAGTGGGTCGAGGTAATAACTGACCATTCTACACGAAGGAAATTTCTTAAGGCAGCGGACGAGCCAATGGCCGAATTTTGTTTGCCAAAGGGTGAAATCACAGTTAGAATTTACTGCAATCTGCACGGTCTTTGGACTAAATAGGTCAGAGTTATTCTATGAAAATAAACACCTCCCATATGTGAGGTGTTTATTTAATAGGTCGTAATATTTTTAGGGTTATTCTATGCAACAGTCGATCGCCTTTTTGACCAGAGCGCCGAGCTTGCCGAAGACGCCCTTCTTGGTCTCATCCTTTTTGTCTATCGCTCCATCGTCGATCTTCTTGACTTCGTCAAGATTGATTGCCTTCAGATTAATCCCCCAGAAGAGAGAATAGAGATTGTAGGCCTTTTCAAACATATCCTTGGCCTCGGCATCCTTGCCACGACCGAGAGCCTTGGTCCCTACTTCCATCAATCTCATCGAGGCGGAGAGTAAATGTTTCGAGATACACTAGACCTCTCCCTCGTAGTCAGGGACGATCTTCTTGAGCAGCTCCTTGCGCATCTCGCGAGCTTCCTTGAGTAGATCAAAATATTTGTCATCACCCGTCTTCTTGGCGGTAAAGAAGAAGTGTTCCTCTATCGAGATAAGATTCATAATCGCGATAGATAGATCCTCGTCTGCCGAAAGATCAAACTTATTGTCCTTCTTTGCATCGTTCACTTTTTGCACAAACTTGTCGACATTATCAATTGACATGAAAACCCTCCACTATTTAAAACATTGCAGCATGATCAGCTCGAACATAATCAGGATAAATCTCTTCTTCGGAGAACCAGTGTGAAATCTCATTTGCCGCTTCTTCCTTGGTTTCTGAAGCATGAACGAGGTTCTTGACTGCGCGCAGATTGAGGTTGGCAGCAGCAGGGGAATCAACGGAATAATCGCCTCTAATGGTGCCGATTTCTGCCTTGTTGGGCAGAGTAGACCCTGTAATTTTGCGGATCATATCTATGGCGTGAACTCCTTCGATCACCATAGCGACGACTGGCGCTTCGGTCATAAAGTCAATCAGCCATTGGCGGACCTTCTTGCCTGCTTCAAGATTGTTGTCAGTACCCATTACAACTTTGGGGTCAAGTCCGTACTCTTTGAAAACGTTGAATCCTTTGTCGCCAAGACGTGCGATCCAGGTTTCATCTTTGGGATAGTGGTCGTTGATATGTTCGAGAGTAGGCTTGACCATTTTCAGAGCGATAAGTTTGAGACCACGTTTCTCGAAGCGGCCAATAATTTCTCCTATCAATCCTCGCTCTACTCCATCTGGCTTGACCATGACAAATGTTCTCTCGATTGCTGTGCGATCGTCCATCTTAATCCTTAAAATTTAATATTGTTTTTGCTGTAATTTCATCAAAATTTGGCCCAACAAAACCAAGGGCAAGGTTTGAATCAACCAAGTATTTCTTTCCTACCCTGATTATATCACCTAGGCTGATTTTTTCTAATATTTCGGCGATGTCTTTGATGGTCAGAATTTCTCTTCCCATGATCGACTGAATTGCGAAATGGGTGGCGACTTCACTCGTGTCTTCTTCGCTGATGAGCATTCGTCCGTAAATGATCTCCTTGGCCCTCTTCACTTCGGCTTCAGTAAGATCTTCAAATACGCGATGATATTCTCTCAGAATCGCTTGTATCGCCTCGGAGACCCGTTCATGTGGTACGCCAGCGTATGTTTCGATGATGCCTGTGTCTCGGTAGCTGGAAGAAGAGGTTCTGACCGCATATGCTAGGCCCTTTTTCTCTCTAATTTCTGTAAACATTCTGGAGCTCATCGAGCCACCGAGAATCATGGCTAAAAGTTTCAGGGCATATTTATCCTGATCGTTGTACCCTGCCCCACGGAAGCCGATGATGATATTGGATTGTTCAGTTTTTTTCTTAACCAATTTGATAGCCTTTCGGGCGTTTAGCAGGATAGCCGGGCAGCTGGAGACTGTACCTGTTGGCAAATCAAAATATTTGGAAACTAATTCGACAATTTTTTTGTGAGGCAAATTGACAAGATTTCCCGATAGGACGACAGTACCGTTGGCTGCAGTGTAATGAGTTCTGTGATAATCAACCAAATTGTCTCGAGTCAAAGAAACAATGCTGTGTTCAAATCCTATGACATCTCTACCAAGGCTATTGTTGCCCAGAAGCGCCTCTTCAAATTTGCTTGAAGCAACCTCCATCGGCATATCCTCGTACATTTTCAGTTCTTGTAGCATAA
>CAZGJE010000037.1:0-4161 GCA_964526355.1 uncultured Candidatus Saccharibacteria bacterium | reverse complement strand
GAGGCTACTTTGGCGTAATAACCGGTGTATTCCTTGCTGGTAAAGGCGTTGTGTTCTCCACCAATATCCTCGATATATTCTGAGATCAATGTAGAAGAGGGTCGTTTTTTGGTCCCTTTGTAAAACATGTGCTCCAATACGTGCGAAATTCCGGCTATTTTGTCATTCTCGTAACGGCTTCCGACAGCAAAAACCGCCATCGTCGTCACGACTTCTCGGGAATCGTCTGGGATGAGAATTAGGCGCAGTCCGTTTTTGAGGGTGAGTATTGAGTGATTTGTTTTGTTTTTCATGAATTTCAATATAGCTTTTTTGTGTATGTTGCGCAACGTCAAAGAAAAAAGCGGCCGAAGCCGCAATTTATCAATTGAAAATGGTACCCGCGAAGGGAATCGGACCCCCGACCTCTCGGACCGCAACCGAGCGCTCTATCCACTGAGCTACGCGGGCACAAATAACTAGTTAGGAGTTGAAAGTCGATAGCTAGGAGTATTTTTCTGACAACTTGATAACTTTGAACTAAAACTTGATCCAACGGTTGATCTTCTCTGCCAAATCTTCGCCATGGTTCTCTTCTGGTAGATGATTTGCGAGGAATTCTCTAGCCTTCTCGACCTCGACGTTCTTGGCTGGCATGACAATCTGATTGGTGACTTTACCTGAAATTGTAAAATAAAATTTTGGTACTAGTCCGTCTACGAGCCAAAAATCTTTTATTTCTACAAAGTTGACAACTCTCCCGTCAACGACAATGCCTTTCTCATAGATGGCACATTCTATCATACGGGGCTTGAGCCCTGTCAGAACCAGGTAGAGATAAGCGACTAAGACCAAGACCATTCCAGTCCACATTGACTGAAAGTAAAGAAGAAATGCCAATGCTATAGCAATCGCTGTAACCGCAAGATACCAGAGCGGGCTTCTGTCCTGACTGGCGAAATCTGCAGATCTCCAGTTCATAACAGGCTTTTCTGTCTTTGCGTCAAAATCAGGTTTGGCTGAGACTGACGTCTTTTTTCCTTTTGTTTCTTTCTCGCTATCCGTTTTTGCCATATTCCCCTTCCTCTTAACAATTTTGGCGGGACGCTAAGCGTTCCGTCTACCACGCTATGCGTGGCGGAAGGTGAGGGATTCGAACCCTCGTGGCGGCTTTTAGACCGCCGGCGGTTTAGCAAACCGCTCCCTTAAGCCACTTGGGTAACCTTCCGTGCGTTAAACGATACCTTCCAAACTTCGTTTAGATTATCATAATTGTCCTGGAAAATCCACCCTCTGCAGTTGAAATTAATCTTCCAACAGGAGATAATATATTATAATTTAGAATTTATAATTTAGAATTTATGAATAAAAGATCGTTGGCTATCGTTTTTGGTTTTTTCTTATTGCTTCCGGCTTATTTCTTATTGCTTCCGGTGAGAGCTTATGCGATCTGTCAAGTAGTTTGCCCTATTGTCGTAGCCAGCACCCTGACTCTTCTTGAAAAATATGGCATTGATAATACAATTTCAGGACTATGGATCGGTGGAGCGTTGTTGCTTTCGTCGATTATTACGATCGAATGGATCAAAAAGTGGAAAAGCCATTGGTCAATCAATCTAGCCGTGTTCGTTTTGTTTTATGTTGGAACATTTTTGCCCCTTTATTTCAAGCATATTATTGGTGATCCGACCAAGGAGCTTTGGGGTATGGACAAGACATTGCTTGGCGTCGTGGTGGGCAGTGTATTCTTCTATCTTGGCGATTGGGCCTATCGGGTGATCAAAGAAAAAAATGGTGGCAAAGCTTGGTTTCCTTTTCAGAAGGCTGTCATGCCTCTTATTCCTATTGCCATATTTAGTTGGATTTTTTATCTTATTACCAAATAACTATATAAACAATAGTCATGCAATATCTAATTGGTTTCTCGCTCGCACTCATAATTTCCCTCTTTCTAACTGGAATAGCCCGGAAGATCGGCGTTAAATTCAACATAATGTCAAAGCCGAGAAAGCGAGATATTCACCGTACTCCTGTGCCAAGAATTGGTGGTCCTGCAATTTTTATTGCTTTCGTCATCGCCTTTGTCTTCACGATTGTTCGTTTCAATCCAGGTTCATCTGCTGGTCTGTATGGGATGCTTGACCCGCACGTCTGGGGTATCTTACTTGGTGGTCTGGTCGTCGTGAGCCTAAATTTATTTGATGACCTAAGAGGGCTCTCTCCACTCAAAAAATTGATGATCCAGATTCTGGCCGCTGTCATCATAATCGCTTCTGGGATTGGGATTGATCATCTGACGAATCCTTTCGGTCCTGAGATCAATCTCAATTCTGTTTATATACCAATATTCTCTTGGAACGGGGTAGTTTATCATTTTTCCCTTTGGTCTGATTTGCTTACATTGCTTTGGCTAGTAGGCATGATGAACGTCATGAATTTTGTTGATGGCGTAGACGGATTGGCGGGTGGCTTGTCAGTAATCGCGGGGATTATATTGTTTTTGCTTTCAGTCTCCTCGGTTGTAAACCAGGAATTGACTGGAATGATCGCAATCGTTTTTGCTGGAGCAGTTGCGGGATTTCTTTTCTGGAATTTTCCACCAGCCAAAATATTTATGGGTGATTCTGGCAGCATGTTCCTAGGCTTCATGCTTGGTGTGCTTCCTCTCATATCTGGTGGCAAACTGGCAACTGCATTTCTAGTGCTTGGGTTTCCGATAATTGACGGTCTCGTCGTCGCTATCGGCAGAATTGCGAGAGGCAAGAACCCAGTGAATACCCCAGATAAGACTCACATTCACCATCGCTTTTTGAGCGCTGGATTCACAACGCGTCAGTCAATATTATCCATGTACTTCATCGCAGCTGCTTTCGGCTGGGTAGCGCTCCGTTCTTCAACAACAGAAAAATTCGTCGCCGCGGGCGTCTTGGTATTGTTGGTTCTGCTCACCATATATTTCTTGACTAACTATAGGCGTGCTCGTTCTTAGATAGCCTTCTAGGCTGTCGCTTCATTTGTCACGGATTCGGGGAGTTCCTGTTCGAGTCCAATAGCGGTTGTTTTGTCTCTGACCGTTATTTTTTTGCCATTAAAATCGATAATATCTCCCGACGGAATGATGACCTCACGAGTCATGCTCTGTACGTAATATTTCGTAATGAAAAGAGTTTTGTTTTCGATAATGTAGTCGGTCACACGACCAAGATATTTGCCAGTTTCCGAAAAAACTTTTTGTGCGATGCCGAAGTACTTCTTTTTGAATAATTCTTGGGCGGGGAGCGCTTCTGAGAGTGGCACAACAGCATCATCATCTTTCACGATCAGCGCTTCTTTTAGCGTCTCGATAATATCGATCGAAAGAACTATTTTTGGTGGCTGAAACGAAAAAATAGGATTCTCAAGAATAAATCCTATTATTTTCTGACCGTTCTGGTCTAGCAATATATCGGCAACAATGCCGAGCCTAGCTTGATCCCTAAGCTCAAATATTGGCAAGCCAATCAGTTTGGTATATCGCAAAATCATAATGATAGTCTAAGGTCTATGGAGCCGAAAGTCAAAAATAGTGCAAAATGTTATGCGCTTAGACTAATTGGCGCGTTCGACGTAAGACCCATCGCGAGTATCAACCACAATTTTGTCGTTCTCTTTTATAAAAATTGGAGTATCGACGATAGCGCCGGTTTCGATGGTGACTCTCTTGGTTACTGATGACGCGGTGTTGCCTTTGACGGCGGGAGGAGCAGAGAGAACCTTGAAGGTCATCTTGATCGGAAGCTCAATGTCGAGTGCTTCGTTGTTGAAATAAAGTATGTCGACGTTTGAATTTTCAATCAAATACTGTTTCTGGACGCCAATTTTTGTAGCGGGGATTGTAAACTGATCAAATGAGTCGTTGTCCATGAAATACGCTTCATTTTCATCAGAGTAGAGGTAAAGAGCAGTTTTCTTAGATAGGTCGGCTTCATCAACCTTGTCTGCGCCCTGGAAGGTCTTGTCGACAGTAGCACCAGTGCGTAGATTCTTGATCTTGGTTTTCACAACGGCGCCACCTCGTCCCTGCTTGGAGTGGTAATATGAAATAACAACGAAGGGATCACCTTCCATTGTAAATTTGGTTCCGGTTTTGAGATCGGTAATTGAAAGCATATTGAGTGTCAGAGGGACTAAAGCTGTAGCGGG
>CAZGJE010000036.1:0-8075 GCA_964526355.1 uncultured Candidatus Saccharibacteria bacterium | reverse complement strand
CGAATTAGATATTAGTTTAATTGGTTATTTGTCATTCGTATTGATTATAATTCGGCTATAGCCTTGCTTGTCATTTTCTTCTTCTCTTCTGCTGTAAAATCATTACCGACTATCTTGTCTAGGGCGATGATGACAACATCAGAAATCTCCTTCTTGGCGTCTTTCATAACGTTGGCTTTGGATTGGTCGGCTTCTGCCTTGGCATTCTTGATCGTTCGCTCGGCTTGTTCTGCGGCCTTCTCTCCGATTGCACTGGCTTCAACCAGTGCGGCAGCCTTGGCATTTTTCAAAATTTCATCGGCTTCCTTGAAGGCCTTTTCTCGGATCACTGCAGCTTCCTTCTCTGTCTCTTCTAACTTCTTGGCTGCTTCCTCTGAATCAGCCAAACCCTTCTGAATTTTCTCCTGTCGATCATTCAACATTTTCAGAATCGGTTTGTAAGCAAATTTTGAGAGGAGGAAGAAGAGAACGCCAAAATTAACGATTTGGGCGATGATAAGTTTTATATCTATTCCTAGGGCTTCCATATTTCTCCGGCTTTTAAGCTTTTAAGCGGTAAGCAATAAGTTTTGAGCTTATTTGCTTACTAGCTTACTCGCTTATTATACGAATTTGACGATCATGGCGATGACCAAAGCGTAGATAGCGACGGCTTCGGCGAAGGCTGCAGTCAAGATCATAGGGCCCTGGATCTTGCTAGCGGCTTCTGGATTGCGGCCGATTGCCTCGACTGCCTTGGAGCCGATCATACCGATACTGATAGCTGGTCCGATCGCACCGATTGCGATGGCTGCGGCGGCGGCGAGAGAAGATACTGCTTCTGCTTCCATAAATACTCCGTTTTTAAATTTCTAATTACTAATTTCTAATTTCTAATTGAATAGAATTTAGGAACTAAGAATTATGCCGCATGTGCTTCGACGTGTTCTTCGTGTCCAGAATGATCTTCTATCGCCGTCTTGATAAAAACGGTGGCCAACATGGTGAAGACAAGGGCCTGGATAAAGCCGACGAAGACCTCGAGACCGTAAAATGGAATTGGGCCGACATAAGGGAGGAGCCAGGTGATGACGGCGAGCAGAACTTCACCAGCGAAGATATTGCCGAAAAGACGGAAGGAGAAGGAGATGATGCGGGAGAATTCTCCGATTACTTCGAGGATACCGACGAAGAATCCTATCGGGCCATCTTTGAAATTGATGAATTTGCTGCCGTATTTCCAAAATCCAATCGCAAAAATTCCAAAAAATTGGACAAGCGTCATTGTCATGATTGCTAGGGCCAAGGTGGTGTTTAGATCAGCGTTGCCACCGCGGAATAGGGGAATGAAAAGCTCCTTGCCATGGATCAGCTCGTGCATGCCGATTGATCCGACACCAGGCAGGAGGCCGAGCCAGTTGTTGCAAACTATGAAGAGGAAAATAGTGGCGAGATAAGGGAAATATTTTTTGGTCTGGTTCATGTCTCCCATGACGGAATTGACCAACCCCTGAAGCATTTCGACGGCCATCTCAGCTACATTTTGGATCCCCTTGGGGATCAAACTCATCTTCCTGGTGGCGAAGAAAGCCAGAATTATTAGGATCAAAGTAGCAATCCATGACGTTAGCATCGAGTTTGTGATTGGTATGGGCCCCAAGTGGGCGATTTTTTCTGCAGCTAGACTAATTTCCATTGCTATACGAATGACTAATTTGCGAATTGAACGAATACCTAATTAGTGGTTGGTTTAATTTTTTATTTGTTATTTGTATTGTTAATTTCTTCAAACTGTTTCAGCATTTTGACGGCCAACTGCTTGATCGCAAAATATACGATTGCAGTTGCCAGGGCGAGCCCTGCAAAAAATAGATAATGATGACCAGGGAAATAAATTCGGTCAAGCTTGCGGCCGATCAAACCAAAAAAAACTAACGGGATCGCCGTTGTCAGCCCGATTTGGCCGATAAAACTATAAGCAAAGATAAGATTTTTCTTCATCTGTACTTAAGAAATTACCATTTATCCGCCCTAAAATCAAATTAGTCTGGTTGGCATTTCCTGTCAATCCGAGGGGTGATTGACGTGAAAGGTGGCCAGTGCTATAATAATTCGATTAGTTATCGTTTTGAATAATTAGTTTAAGGGAATTTCTATGTCAGATCTTAAGAAATTACATCATTGGGATGTGTTGGCGCTTTCATGTATTGACGGTCGTTTTATCAAAAGAACGATTGAGTATGTTTCAGACAATACTGAAGGGGTTTTTGATTTCAGAACTGAGGTTGGAAGCTCGAAGGCTATTATAGATTCGCCTGCTGATCGTGACAGATTATTCGAAGTAATATCAACTTCAATTCGTTTGCATTCAATCAAAGAAATTTGGCTTATCGACCATGAAGATTGCGGCGCGTATGGCGGGAGTAAAGAGCATCTTGATATCCAGGTTGAGAAGAAATTCCATATTTCAAAAATGAAAGAAGCGACCGGAATAATAAACGAACAATTCCCAGGCCTTGTGGTTAAGAATTTTTATGCTGATTTTGACACTATCGAGATAGTCTAGACACAAAAGCAGAAGCCTTTTTGCTGTTGTGTCTTTGTTTTGTACTTTCTACTGCTTTGGCCGTATCCATCCCCAAGATGGATAAGATCAGTGGCAGAGTACAAACGGAGGTCCCCGTATGCCAAGAAATCTCATTGGTATTGAGGCGATCCTTGGAGATTGCCCTGACGTTCGTGTTGAGCCTTATTACAACACGATCGCAGACTGTCTAAGTGGCGCTCGCAAGCCGAGCCCCGGCTGCAAATTCCCCAGCAGCCCCGATTTTGTACGGTTTTACGTCGATCGTTATCGCAACAACGACGGCGTGATCCCTTTCATCTCTATCCCTCACGGCTCAACTTGTTGGGCTTGGCACGGTAAGGGTGGGGATGAGGCCGGCTTTGCCTATGCCGACTTTCTGGTCAACTATCTGTCTCAGCATGGTATCCCCGCCGCAGCCTTACGGGCCATCGACGGCAAACCGCCCACAGTCACCTGCGATTGCTTGATGCGCGCGAAGCATAATACGCTCAGAGACAGAATCTGGGAAATGACAGCAAACCCGGAATTGGCCACAGCCTGGAATTTCCGCGATCCAGCGCGTGCCCACGCAGTCAGTATTGGGCACCACTTTGTTCGTCGGTCTTACCAGGAGATCCTTCGCTTCACCAGCTATTACTTCGAGGAGGGCCCCGAGGCTGCGATGACAGTAGGTAATATCCTGGGGCATTTCGCCCCGGGCCAAGTATTGCCTCTCCATTTCTCGAAGGAAGTGTCCTGGCGCCGTCGCTCAGAGATCTCGGATCTGCTGCTGTCACACAACCTGCCCCTGGACATCAAGATGATGTCTGCATAGAATACCAAAGACCGCAATGATTGCGGTCTCTTTTATTTGTGTTTGATTTGTATTATATTGTCGCTTGAAGCACATGCTTCAGACACAGACGAAGGAGGGGTGAAATATCATGTCGTCTCAACATAAAACCTCAAAACCAGATAATGAGAAATATCTGGATGACTTGCGCTATTTCATAGAGATAGCGACAAGCGGAAGCATTTCCGGGCAGGATCCGATCACTCGAGAAATCGATCGGATAGTGCCGCTCGGACCAAGAACGTTGCCATCGGAGGTGGTACATTTCCTCATGGATGCAGGAGTTATCATAGACACTGGAGGCAAGGGTCGTCATGTTCCTGGCGAAATACGTTCCTACGGCTTGCTCTCAGAGAAAAGAAATCATCGAAACGGCCAACTGCTGTACGAGCGAGCAAATTCACTTGTCTTTGATATCAATTTCGCCACGCTTTGGCGTGTGTCTTCGGCGGTACTCCGCAACCTGGAGTATTTCCTAAATCGCGAGGGCTCGCCCTTACAGAGGCTGGTTTGCCGAAAAGACCCCATTCGCCCGCGGCTTTACTACAAAAACGAATTTGACGAATGGTCACTCAATTATGATTTTATCAAGGATTATATTGGTGACCAGCAAACCTAACCGCAACGCCCCCTCGGGGCGCTTTTTATTTGTCCAAAAAAGTAGTTTAATATTTGTATTATGTCTAACAAAGTTGCAAAGGTGTACTCTGCGGCGACAGTTGGTTTGGACTCATACTTGGTAGAGGTAGAAGTTGATATTGGGGCCGGTTTGCCCTCTTTTACGATAGTCGGACTTGGCGACAAAGCGATAGACGAGAGCAAAGAACGAATTCGCGCGGCGGTCAAGAACTCCGGCATGTTTTTCCCTCAGCATCGTCTGACGATCAATCTGGCGCCGGCCGATGTGAAGAAGGAAGGCCCTAGTTTTGACCTGCCGATGGCGGTCGGAATCTTGCTAGCAGGAGAGCAGTTTGACAACGTCAAAGATTTTGAGGAGTCTCTATTTATCGGCGAGCTGTCACTAGATGGCAAACTGCGTCATGTCAACGGAGTCTTGCCGATTGTCATGTTCGCCAAGGAGAAGGGTTATCGCCAAGTTTTCTTGCCAGAGATTAACGCGGCTGAGGCGAGCCTGGTCAAGAATATTGAGATCAGACCCATAGCGACGCTGATTCAACTAGTGAAGCATTTACGAGGCGAACAAATAGTTCAAAGCTACAAGGGACAGAGGCCCAGAGGTTCAGAGATTCAGAGTGTATCGCAATCTGATTTTTGCTACGTTGCGGGGCAAGAGCAGGTCAAGCGTGCTCTTGAAATAGCGGCGGCCGGAAATCACAATATTTTGCTCTCCGGTCCACCAGGATCTGGCAAGACTCTACTGGCTCGTAGTTTGCCTACGATCTTGCCGGAGATGGATGAGGACGAAATGCTTGAAGTGACCAAAATTTACTCTGTGGCTGGGCATTTGGGCAACGGTGACCCCTTTGTCTCTGATCGTCCTTTCAGGTCCCCGCATCACACCACTTCTAGCGTAGCAATGGTCGGGGGAGGGACATGGCCTCGTCCGGGAGAGATAAGCCTTTCCCATCGAGGTGTGCTGTTCTTGGACGAATTTCCCGAGTTCCCACGCTCAGTATTGGAGGCACTCCGCCAACCTCTTGAGGATGGCGTGGTCACGGTCTCGCGAGCGACTGGTAGTCTAACATTTCCGGCCGAATTTTTGCTCGTGGCGGCCCAGAATCCATGCCCCTGTGGCTTCTTGAGCGACCCGGAGAAGCATTGCACATGTACACCAACTCAGATAGTCCGATACCAAAAGAAGGTCTCAGGACCGATCCTGGACCGTATTGATATCCATATGGAAGTACCGAGACTCAAATATGACAAGTTGGCCAGTGATAAGGTGGCGGAGGAGTCAGCTAAGGTCCGGGTGAGGGTCCAATCTGCTCGCGATAGACAGACGAAGAGGTTTAAAAATACTAAGATTAAATCTAACTCTGAGATGAGCTCAAAGGAGATCAGACAATTTTGCAAACTCGAAGAATCAGCTGAGAAGCTTATCGCTCAAGCGGTTGATTCGATGCGACTTTCGGCTAGGGTCTACCATCGCTTATTGAAGTTGTCTCGCACCATTGCCGATCTAGAAGGAACTGAGACTATTACTGCTGATCATATCGCTCAGGCTTTGCAATATAGGCCAAAAGAAAAGACGTACTAGGATAGTAGCTGTGAGACAGAGTGGCAGAGTGGGGTTACCAAGCAAATAAAAAACGCCCCGAGGGGGCGTTGCGGCTAAATTGCCTGCCTATCGGCAGAGTTGTGTATCATTTCAATCGCACAGCTTGAGCAGATGACGTGATCAGGTATATCCTGATCGGCAATCCGTTCACGGCTGAATGGTACGTGGCAGAGACGAGCTGTTGCCTGATTTTTCTCGTTGTCTTCGACCATGATAAGAGCGTAGGTGAAGACTAGGTCGTCGACCTGTCTCACTGACGCGGATAAGAGCATGGCCGTGTGCTCATCGCTGAGAGAACGTTTGAGCCAGGCGACCCAAATTTCGATTGTTGGCATTGCGAAATCCCCCTTTGCAAAACTCTACTGCGAGATACGCTAAGGTCATTACTATAGCACAAAAAACAAATTATTGCAATTGAAAGTTGCAAGCCTTATAGATCCAATCACCAATATTTGTGAGGACAGCGGTCTTTTGCCCGAGAATATATATTCCGACGAAAATTATGGCGAGCGAGGCTATCACTATCAGGAGTTTGTTCACGTCTTTGCGGATATGGGCGTATTTAGCGTTTAGCTCAGTCATAAGATCAGGCTTAACCGGAGTCTCTGGAGTCGTTTTGAGAGTATCGGCTGGTGCACCGGCGAGGTTATTGGATGTTGCGGCTGCCACAGTCTCTCTTGCAACCTCAGCCTGAATTGCGGGTCTTACTGATTGTCTAAATTTCTTATTTTTCTTTTTACCCATATATTCCTTTTGTTATCTTGAATCAAAGGTACTATAAAAAGACCGGAAAGATCAATGGCCTCAAATAGTTTAAAGTTGAAAGTCAGGAGTTTGGAGAGGGTATTAAAATGACCACCCAAGCGATTGATGGGTGGTCTGCGTAGTCGAACTATTGTATCAGCTCCGGAAGTGCGTCCAGGGCGTCTTTGATGCTGCCGAATTCCTTGCAATGGACGAGGCCGCTGGCGGCCAGTCCTGCGTGGGTGGAATTGCCGGCATGACGGGGAACGACGACTTCGACCCCTTGCATCGTCAGCGCTTTCAGGAAAGCTGGGTTCTCGGCCCAGCCGCCGGTGATCGCCACTTTGCTGACTTGTGCGATGCCCAGGGCACGCGCGACTCGGTCGGCTTCAGTGACCATCGCTTTTGCGACTCCGCAGAGGAAGGCGGCGATACCGTAGCCTGACTGCGCGAAGCAGGAGCAGACATATTCGGGAAGGTTTGGCGCCATCATCGTCTCCATCGTGAGCGGGGTGGCCAGCTCGACAAACGGCAGGGCAATGCCAGAGGCTTCCTGATAGCTCAAGTCGAAGTGGCCGATCAACTCCTTGTACAGGGGTCCGAACATCCCGGTGTTGGTGACTGCGGCGCGGGAGGCGCCGAGGCCTTCGAAGTTGATGTTGGCCTTGAACGTCTCTGCCGTTGGCACAACATCGTCGGAAATTCGCACCGTCGTGCCGAGCCAACTGCCGGTCCAGAAGACCCAGTCGCACTCGGCTAGCCCGACCAGACGGGAGTAGACGGAATCATGCGACGTCGGGAGGACCCTGGAGCCGTTGTATCCGCGCAAAACTGTGCCATCTTCGAGAATCGGACCGGTCCCGATCAGCTCACCTGGTATTGCACCGAAGTGGTGGCCAGCGTAGATCTGGGCGGCAGTCGCCGCGTGAAGACCCATGCTTTGGTACATGGTTTCATCTTGTCCAGGTGTGCCACCATTCAGTTTCCAGTTGATAACCCCCGATAATGGTACGACGCCCCAGATTTCGCTGGTGGAGAGTAGCTCCGGGCAAAGGCGCTCTGTGGCGGACAAAATGCCGAGCGGTTGATAGAAGGCTGCGGCGGCGCCACCGGATAGAAGATACATCTCTTCCCGGGTACGGCCGACTTTGGCCAGCGCATTGTCCAGATCGGCTTCAGTGGCCGATCGGTAATGTGGCAGGGGATATGTTGTCCCGCCCATACGGAGGCAGAAGAGCAAATCCGCTCCCCACATGCCGGAGACGATGATGTCGCCCGGCTCGACGATAGTCTTGGTGATCTGGTCGAGGATATCGGCCAGCCACTGGATGGGCCACTCCCAGAGTGAACCATCAGTTATCCATGGGATCTTCGCTTGGAGCAAGACCCGAGCCCCGTCCTTGTCGTAACACACGACCGAAAGACCGGTGGTGGCACCGAGGACGATAGCGATTACGCGGCAACGAAATTGCGCCATGTCATAAACCTCCTTCAGATTGTAATCCTTGGCTTGTGAATGTTAAACCACATTTTGATCAATAAGTCAAAGATAAAATGCCAGTCCGGAGCTTAGCGGGAAATATTATTGATAATTGGGATTGATCAAACCAAGCAATTATGTTAATATTTTCTTGTTTTAAGCCGATGTAGCTCAGTGGTAGAGCAGAGGACTGAAAATCCTTGTGTCGTCAGTC
>CAZGJE010000035.1:4593-8081 GCA_964526355.1 uncultured Candidatus Saccharibacteria bacterium | reverse complement strand
GATTCTAGGCAGATTTTCCCAGACAACACGGCCCAGCCCTATATTTGCATGGCCAACCTCTGAATTTCCTGGTTCACCCGGTCCTAGCCCGACTTCCATTCCAGAGGCGGTAAGTGAAGTTTTGGGATAAGCAGAATAGACATAATCCAGCGTTGGCGTGTTCGCCAAAAGAGGGGCATTCCCCTTCTTGTCAGGAGAGAGTCCCCAGCCATCCAATATTATAAGAAGCACTTTATTTTGCGTTGCCATCGCCCTCCTCAATTGTTAGAGTTCAATAACCATTATATCAGGGGGAGCCATAAATCGGAAAGGCAGGAGATTTTCCCCGATTCCCTTAGTCACAAACAAACTTTTACCGTTCTCATCAAAACGTCCGAAGCGATATTTATCACCATATTTTGATGGCACTACGGGATACCATCCAAAAACTCCGACCTGACCACCGTGGAGATGGCCTGACAGCATAATATCGATTTTTTTGTTCGATCCAACCTTAGGGAAATAGTCTGGACTATGAGAAAGCAGCACCAAAGTATCGCTTTCTTCGACATCTTTCTCTATCTTTTCAGTATTTTGGGTTCCTGTCCAAAAATCTCCCACCCCACCGATTTTGATCCTGGCTCCCCCCTCTTCTACCCAAACGGAATCGTTCTCAAGAGACTTGATGCCCAGTTTAGATGTAATTTGGCGTACACTTGATTTATGTTTTTTCTTATTATCATGGTTCCCGAAAACGGTAAAGATACCATGCCTTACCTTCAACTGACTGATCGGGCCAAGACATTTTTCGAGATTGTCATCCTTGGTATCAATGAAATCACCACCTATAAGTAATAGATCGGTATCCTGTTTCTGAAGTAGTGCAGCCGCCTCGCTAGTCGGCCTAGCGTTGGTGTCGCAATGCAAATCAGAGATGAAGCCGATTCGAAAACCCCTAAGTGATTCCGGGGTGTTTTTGTTTTCGTATTCGTATTGGATAATTTGAATCTTATTGGGTTCAATAAAATAGCTGTACAATAAAATGGCAGCTGCTAGAACAACTAAACAAGTCAAAATAATCACTTTGAGATTTAACTTGCCCCTCATTTTATTTATTTTCCGCAACACTTTTTGTATTTTTTGCCGCTGCCGCATTAGCAAGGATCGTTGCGGCCTACTTTCGTCCCGTGCTTAACTTGAGACGCTGGTCCGTTGGCTGAGTTTTCTTTCATCCGATCAAATACAGACTTGTTTTTGCCCATTATGTTCGGAGCGACATCAGAAGAACGACTTGCTTGGTTCGCAATCATCTTTTGGGCCACAATATTGTCCTGGTTCTCTGCCGCTAGGATTTGCGCTCTGGCCTCAACAGTTTCTTCTGCTTCGAAGCCACCAATGCTGGATTCATCAGGGCCTTGGTAGGACATCGGTTTTGGCTCAGGTGATCCCAATGGGAGCCCCCTTGGGGCCTGCTGAGCTTTTGACACTTCTACTTTGAATATCGTCTTGGCTATGGAGGCGTCAATATTCAATAGCATCCCCTCGAAAAATCGATAGGCATCCTGTTTGTACTCGACCAAAGGATCGCGCTGGCCATAACCACGAAGTCCAATGCCAGTCCTGAGCTCGTCCATGGTGGTTAGATGTTCGATCCAAAGCATGTCTATAGTCCGGAGAGAAATCACTCGTTCGATGTCCCTCATCACCTCGCTGCCGTATGATTTCTCACGTTCTTCATATAATTCCTTAACGAAATTTTTAATCGAGTCAATCTCGATACTTGGTAATTTGACATCACCCAATATCGCCTTGAGCTCTTTTGATGCTGACTCTTCGTCCTCAAAATATTGAGAAAATATTCTTTCAATTTCTTCGTCTAAAATATCTATAATCTCTTCTTTGAGCATCGTTGAGTCACGATCGATAGCGTATGTTTCCAAAATTTTGCGACGTTTCCGATAAACCACCTCGCGATGCTTGTTCATCACATCGTCGTATTCGACCAAATGTTTACGACTATCAAAGTTGAATCCCTCGACTCTGCGCTGGGCCGATTCGATCGAACGAGAAATCATCCTGTTCTCTACTGGAACATCGTCCGGCAAACCGAGAGAAGTCATCAACGATTTAAGCTTTTCGCCACCAAAAATTCTCATCAAATCGTCATCCATCGAGACAAAAAATTGAGAAGAACCGGGATCGCCCTGACGTCCTGCGCGGCCACGAAGCTGATTGTCGATTCTTCTTGCTTCGTGTCTCTCCGTGCCCAGAACATGCAATCCGCCAACTTCCCGCACTCCTTCACCAAGTTTGATATCAGTACCACGACCAGCCATATTGGTAGCCACAGTGACTGCTCCCTTTTGGCCAGCGCGGACGATTATCTTGGCTTCACGATCATGATGTTTTGCGTTCAAGACTTCATGCTTTACACCTGCTTTTTTCAGCCTTGATGAGATCAGCTCATTTTTCTGAACCGAAACAGTGCCGATCAAAACGGGCTGACCAGCTGCGCTACGCTCTTTGACCTCGCGTACTATAGCGTCTATTTTTGCATCCTCACTTTTGTAAATGCGATCCGGGGAGTCTTTCCTCACAACATTCTTGTTGGTAGGAATCTCGACAACGTCTAATTTGTATATCTTGTAGAATTCTTCGGCCTCTGTCGCAGCCGTGCCAGTCATACCAGAAAGTTTGCGATAAATCCTAAAGAGATTTTGAAAAGAAATCGTGGCCAATGTCTGAGATTCGCTCTTGACCTCAACGCTCTCCTTCGCCTCAATCGCCTGGTGCAGGCCCTCTGAATAACGACGGCCGACCATCAAACGGCCAGTAAACTCGTCAACAATCAAAATCTCGCCTTCACGCACAACATAATCTTTGTCTTTTTTGAATAATGCCCAGGCTTTCAAGGCTTGCTCCAAATGATGGACTAGCGTAATGCCTCCAGCCTCATAGATATTCTTGATATGGAGCATCTTTTCCATCTCAGCAATACCCTTGTCGGTCAAAGTAACGGTCCGCTCCTTCTCATCAATAATATAATCTTCTTTTTCCTTAAGTCTTGGGACCAGGGCGGCGAATTGTTGGTACAAACTAGCAGACTCTTCGGCTGGAGCAGATATAATTAGAGGAGTACGCGCTTCATCGATCAGGATAGAGTCGACCTCATCCACGATGGCAAAGTGTAATTCACGTTGGGAACAGGACATAATGTCGGGCGCCATATTGTCTCGGAGATAATCGAAGCCAAATTCATTGTTCGTGCCATAAGTAATATCGCAAGCGTAGGCTTCCTTCCTAGAACATGGCTCGAGATTAAAACCTTCACACTCCGAATAGTGCTTGTAATCTTGTTTCTTGGCGAATCTATATGTCTCCTGATTGCTTTGGATAATACCGGTTGTGAGGCCAAGAAAGGCAAACGTCTCGCCCATGCCCTCACCCTGGTGTTTGGAAAGATAATCATTGACCGTGACCAAATGAGCCCCCCGCCCTCGCAAAGCATT
>CAZGJE010000035.1:0-4583 GCA_964526355.1 uncultured Candidatus Saccharibacteria bacterium | reverse complement strand
AATGGTAATGTCGCTACGATCGTCTTACCCTCACCTGTCTTCATTTCAGCGATTTTGCCCTGATGAAGCACAAGTCCGCCGATCAACTGCACATCGAAGTGACGCTCTCCCCAGACTCTCTTCATTGCCTCACGCAACACCGCAAAAGCCTCAGATGTGATTTCCTCAATAATATTTTCTGCCACTCCGCCACTCTGCCTCTCAGCCACTTTTTTCTTGAATTCTTCGGTCTTCGCTTTGAGCTCGGCATCCGTGAGCTTAGAAATACTTTTTTCAAGATCGTTAATCTCACCAACTTGTCTTTGGAGCTGGGATATGACTTTCTTGCTTGGATTATAAATTTTATCTAGAAAACTCATTGGGTATCTCTTAATTTAAAAACTGCTACAGCATTCAGAGCTATATTAGCATTTAGATCTCTCTAATTCAAACCAAACCAATTTTGTTCTATCTTCTTAGCCCAAACCTCTTGAGAAGTTTGTCGATATGACCCTCTTTGCCCTGACTGACATCAACCCTTTTGCGATGAAATTCCTGGAGGTTTCTCTCTAGCTTCTTATACGCAAAAGCGAAAGCTCGCATCAGACGATCATCGATTTCTTTGACAAAGATTTTTTCGTTCTCAAAGGTAGCCGACAACTCGACTGCTTGGTCTATCCCGCCCTTTTCAGCACTAGTCTTGTCTCTCAAATAAACATCGACAACAAATGGCTCGTCCTTAATATATCTTTTCAACCTGAGAATTTTCTTTTCGATCAACGCTTTCTGCTTGGCCGTGATCACGATGTCTTTTACATGAAATTGTACTTGCATTGGCACCTCCTATCTTTTAATAACATCAAATCCACAATATTTTTGAAGTACCTTCGGAACTTTGATTGAGCCATCTTTTTGTTGACAATTTTCCAAAATCGCAATCAAAGGTCTCTCGGAGAAAGCCGTGCCGTTCAAAGTATGAACGAATTCTGTCTTCCCTTCTTTGGTCTTGTATCGAATATTTAGGCGCCGAGCTTGAAAATCAGTACAGTTAGAGCAAGAGTGGGTCTCTCTATAATTATCCTCGCCTGGCATCCAGACCTCGACGTCAAACTTCTTGGAGGCTGGAGCGCCAAGATCGCCAGCGCAAATATTTACCACCTGATACGGCAATCCGAGCCCCTGCATCATTTTCTCTTCCAGCGATACTAGATAGTCATGTTCCTGACCAGAATCCTCTGGTTTTGTGAAAGAAAACATTTCGATTTTATTGAACTGATGACCGCGCAAAATACCACGAACATCTTTGCCGTGGCTTCCGGCCTCACGACGAAAGCAGGTAGAAATACCAGCGTATCGAAGAGGTAATTCCTTCTCGCTCAAGACTTCGTTTGAATGGTAGGCCGCCAAGGGCTGCTCCGCGGTACCGACTAGATACAAGTCATCCTGCGTCTTGTAGATCTCATCTGCACCCTGCGGCAGATACCCAGCACCCTCCATCGAGGCCTTGTTGAGCATGACGGGAGGAATCATAGGGATGAATCCCTCGGCCATCAATGTATCGAGAGCATAGTGGAACAGTGCCATCTCAAGGACAACCATCTCGCGCTTCAGATAGTAGAACCTGGATCCAGAGACCTTACCCGCTCTTTCGGTATCCATGAGATCAAGATTCGCTCCGATTTCAACGTTATCAAGTGGTTTAAAATCCCAGCCAGAGGCTGGTCCGCCTTTGGCGGAAAATATCCTTGGTTCTCCCCACTTACGATTTGTCGTATTGTCTTTGTCGGACTCTCCGTCAATCACCTCATCGGCAGGAGGGTTTGGAAGCTCCATCATAATATTTCGATATTCGATGTTGGTCTTATCCAGCTCTGGCTTCAGTTGCTTGATCTTCTCTGAGATAGTGCTCGCCTCATTGATAATATCTATCTTCTGTTGGCCGTGAAGAGAGACGACATCTTTAGAGAGCTTGTTTAGCTTGCTCTGCAAGTCTTCGATCTTCATCGTCAAATCTCGACGACGCTTGTCTAGATCGAGCACGTCGTCAATCAATGCAGGCTCAGATCCCTTGCGGGCAATCGCTTTTTTAATCTCTTCTGGGTTTTCACGAATCAACTTAATATCAAGCATATATCTCCAATGTATTTATTTCATGAATGGGAAGAATAGGATCTCTCTTAATGTTTTCGAATTTGTGAGGAGTCTGACAAATCGATCGACTCCGATACCAAATCCAGCCGTAGGCGGCATTCCGAACTCGATCGCTTTCAGAAAATCTTCGTCTATCAATTGAGCTTCCTGGTCGCCCTTCTCTCGAAGCTTCATCTGGGCTTCAAATCTATCTCTCTGATCGACAGGGTCGTTGAGCTCCGAGAAAGCTTTGGCCATCTCGAGCCCATTGATCACAAGCTGGAAAGTATCAACTACCTCTGGGTTCTTGGCATTTCGTTTGGCCAGTGGGATGAGCTCTGTAGGATGATTGGTCACGAAAGTGGGTGCAACAATTTTTGCAACTCCCTCTTTGAAAGCAGCATCGGTATTTTTACCGCCAGTCAGATCGTCGAAAGTGACTCTAGCAAACTTTTGGCCAAAATCTATCTTCTTACCATCCAACTCCATCCCCAACGATCCGCCGTTTATTGATTTAACCACAGACTGGATCATCTTCTCAGTCATATTCATAAGCTTTTCGTAATCGGCATAGGCCCAGTAGAATTCTAGATTGGTAAACTCAGGATTGTGAGTTGCGTCTACACCTTCGTTGCGAAAGCTTCGAGCAAATTCGAAAACTTTTTCAAATACAACGACGACAAGGCGTTTTAGATAAAGCTCTGGCGCGATGCGCAAGAATACATCCGTCTCATAGGCGTTGTAACGGGTCTGGAATGGTTTTGCTGAGGCTCCGCCGGGAATTGGCTGAAGTACTGGGGTATCTACTTCCATGAAGCCCTGGTCAATCAAGAATTCGCGCAACGCTTGGATCACCTTGGAGCGAATATAAAACTTCTCTTTCACCTCTGAATTGACAGTCAAATCAACGTAGCGCTCTCGATATCTTGTCTCGACGTCTTTCAAACCAAACCATTGCTCAGGAAGTGGGCGAATCGACTTGGTCAAAATTTTGGCGGAATGAGCTTCGATCGAAAGTTCCCCTGCCTTAGTGATGAAAACTTTACCAGAGACTTCCAGAAAGTCTCCAGCATCGAGCAACGCAACAATTTCCAAATCCTTTTCTGGAAGGAAGTCCGCTCGAAGCACCGCTTGGATTTTGCCAGATTCATCTACTAAATCGACGAAGGAGAGCTTACCATGACCCCGTCGTGCCATGATTCTGCCTGCCGCAGTTATAGTCTTTTCTGATTTGATCAATTCATCTTGTTGATCGATAATCTCGGCGGCAGTAATATCCCGTCCAGTCAGGGAAGGATAAGGATTTACTCCAAGCTTTTCAAGCTCAGCGATCTTGTTTTTTCTATTTTCGATGAGATCTTTTTCGGTAGCGCCAAGTTCGTTTGACATATTTGCCTCTTTATATTCAATGGTTAATTAATTTATAACACAAAAGAAAATGGAATTGAAGTTAAATAAAAAAGAAGCAGATCTTGAGACCTGCCACTTCTTTATATGTAACTATTTTATTTCTAGCTGACGCTGATGATCTTGCACATCGAGCTTCCGCCCGGAGTTTTCACTTCGATGCTGTCGCCCTTTTTGTGACCAATCAATGATGCCCCGATTGGAGAATCTACTGAGATCATGCCCTTCATCGGGTCAGCTTCGTCAGATCCGACAAGTGTATAATCCATAATTTCACCATCATCGTCAATTTTCACAGTTGATCCGACCATGATGACATCAGTCTTGGCGGATTTCTCGATAACCTGTGCGTTCTTTATTTTTTGATCAAGCTCGGCTTCTTTGCCCATCAAAAAAGACTGCTCGTTTTTGGCTTCGTGATACTCAGCATTTTCTGAGAGATCACCAAGTTCACGAGCTTCTTTGATCTTAATACTTACTTCTTTTAGTTTATGCTTGGTTTCATCGAGTTGTAACTTCAGTTTTTCCAAGCCCTCTTTTGTGACGTAATTGCTCATTCTCGTACCCTTTCTAAAAAAATTGTCACACGATTTCTCGTGTGCCAGAACCCCTTATAAATTCGCCCCGATTTTCTCAAATTAGAGCACATTTGTCAATACTTCAAAGGAGAAATACGCATTAGAACGGATGGAAAAACAGTCACTATCATTTACATAACAACGTAAAATTGCTATATTCCCTCCAACGTATCACACTGGGAGGTAGAACAGTGTTTGGAACAGTAAGCTTGAGCACTCTTGTGCTCTCACGCATCAAATTGAAGGTATCAAGATGGCTTCGCGCTTTGAATCTGACCACAGCGCTGTCCTTCGACGATATTCTTCTACAGCCGGGCTATGTTGATTTCCAACGTGAGGAAATTAATACCGGCACCTGGTTGACCCCAACCATCTACTTGGGCATACCGATTGTTAGCGCGCCGATGGATCGCACCTCTGAAAGCGAGATGGCAATTGCGCTTGGTACTGTTGGGGGGCTAGGCTTCATCCATCGCAATCTGACCGTGC
>CAZGJE010000034.1:0-8144 GCA_964526355.1 uncultured Candidatus Saccharibacteria bacterium | reverse complement strand
CGCCGCTCCGATCATGCCGATACAATATATCCCACCGCCGTTCATGCCGCCCTTGCCATGGTGCCACTTCTGCGGCTTGCAGCATCCACAACTACATCCACATTGGCAATCGCTTCCACACTTGCAATCAGCACCGCAGCCGCAACCACAATCACACTTCATACCCTTCGCCTCTTTTTCCTCAGCCATTTCTCTCCTATTCTAATTCTTAATATTCCGTTAAATGTATCTTCGAATCTTTTCTTTGTAAGCCAGATACCTTTCACCAAATCTTTTCTCCAGGAACTTTTCTTCACCCAAGATAATAAAGTGGTAGATCAGTAGACTATAGAGACCCAAAATCAGGATCAATGGGCTTGGGTTGAAAATAATCGAGGCAATAGTCAGAAGCCCGAAGCCTAAATACATTGGATTACGGCTATATCGATAAAGTCCGCCTGTCTTGAATTCGGTTTTCTTCAGCGGTAGACCAAGGGTAGTTGACCGACCCAAATTAAGTATACTTATTGCCGAAAGAATCAATGCTATCGCGAATAAAATGTAAGATAACAGTAATAAACCTTCGTTTGGCTGCCTAAAAGATATTGGATAACCCAGCAATGAGACCAAAGAAGTTGTCCAAACAAGATAACCTACTATCTTTCCAGTAAAAAAGAAGAAAGGGTGGATTGTTGTTTTGCCGATGATGTTCATTTCTGTGGAACGAATTTGAATTGATTCATGACATAGGCGGCAGAAGTATCAGAGTCTTTGGTGAAGGCAGCTGTGTTGGTGCCTGCCGACAGCGTGACAGTGCCGAGGCGATACCATTTCCAACCACGAGTATCCTCAGAAACATGAGAGTATTTGATCGTTTGGGAATTGTTCAATGTGACAGTTGCACTTCTGGCCCCATTCATGTGCTGTGCATCGTCAGATAACTTTACCCAGAGGTTAAAAGTTCCGGCAGCTAAGGACTCGAATGTGTAGGTTGCAGTTCCGCCTTTATCGCCCAAGTAGGCTTCGCCGAAACCATTGTCTCGCTCAATATTTGAAATATTTGACCACGGGCCAGCGCCAGTCAGAACACCATCTTTTCCATTGATGAGAATCGTGCCGGCGGGATCTGGCGTTTCGGTTTTCTCGACAGTTGTTCCACCTGTAGTCGTAGTTTTAGAAAAGATGCCCTTAATGATAGAGTCTCCGTCTTTTGTTGGGACGGTAAGGACAGTGACAACAGTGGCGACCAAGACAAAGGCAGCGGCTAACATCGACTGAGGAATGCTCAACTTCATTTTTCTCAAGGATAAGATCAGGGCAGCCCAAATCGCTGCAATCAAAATTGTGAGGTATGGCTTGTGTTCGATAAGGGACCAGGCCACCGTAGCAGAACTGGCGAGATAAACTGCAACATTAAAACTTAGCATTGTTCCTCCTAATCGTTATTATCGTTAAATGAACCAAACGACTGCGACTCCGCGCCATCGTACAAATCTTTTTCTACAAACTTCTTTGGACGTTCTTTGGCATTTGTGTAAGTGCCCTTGGAGTTCCAATTCTTGATAACACCGATCTTCTTCAAAAAATCTATTAATCCCACAACACTCCTCTTGTTAAATGACATGATTAAATTTTATGCCAAAATATTCGGGGAAACAAGTAATAACAGAACAAGTTAATTAGATTGACTAAACATAATATTTGTGTTAATATATTAATAAGGATCAGGGATCCAAAATACACAAGGAGAACGTAGATGCTACGCCATTTCGGTTATGTACTGGTTGGAGCCCTCGTGCTACCAATCCTGCTCGCTGTCACAGCCGGTAATATTTGCCAAGCTGCTGACCAGCCGACCCAGCCCGTCGCCGCCGCTACCTGCACTGGGACCTTCGGCTCCTTCTTTTCGCCGGACGCCGACCCGGTCTGGTGCGACGCCCAGGTCAAGGCCATCATCGCCAAAGATCCCGTCGAGGCCGCTCGTCTGGTCGCCAAGTACTGCCTCGATAGCGAGAAGTATTGGGCGGATCACAAGGACCTGTTCGCGGTTATCGAGAAACTGCGCAAGTCAGAGAATGACAAGCACAGACAGCTCGACGCCGCCGTAAAACAGCAGCGCCGCAACCCCGAGGACGTTAAGCTCTGCAAAGAGTGCACCCGGCTACAAGAGCTGGTTAACGTCGACGGGGTGTCCGTCTCTTATCTCCTCAGCCAATACGAGAAACGCCTAAAGGCGCCACCTCGTGAGCTGACAGAGGAAGAGATGCGCCAAACCGGCGCAAAGAAGTAACCGTCTTGAGAAAGACAGTATCCCGCCCGATGCAAGGAAGCATGGGCAGGAAACCAGAGCGATCAAACTATTGATTCCTCTGGTTTTTTAGTTCGAGGAATATTATCTTTGGAAGGATGTCTCGTTGCCAGTAAAGCTACGCGGCACGTCACAATCACCATTTAATTTTTCGATTTTCAAGGTTGTCGGACTAGTTAACTGAATAAGAATTGTTTGAGTACCATTTCTCTCGGCTCGATAGCATTGGGCGCCACTATCGACCGTGACCGTATTAAAATCCTTATTGTATGATCCGGCCGATGGCGTAAATGTATAGACTCCGCTAGAAAGTCCGCTCGCGCTGATGGAAGTACCAACAGAAAAAGCCGCTTTGGTCGGATCGGTATTGCCATGGACTAACGCCAGATGAGTATCTTCGCCGCTAACCGTTGTTGTGCCGGCAAGCAACCAAATACCTTGGGCCGTGCCAGCTGCATCCTGATCTACCGTGCCGCAAAGTGGAGCAACGGTGCGTTTGTTGCTAGCGCTACTACCAAGATAACTATAAAGGTTCGATTTGAGACCATCAGAAAAATAATCAAGTGGACAAACTGTGTGGGTACTGTTTATTCTAGCGTTTGGATTCACAAAATTTAAAGTCGTCCTACTATCATATGCACCCATGTCAAAAGCGTACTGGCCAGTGAAAGTCCCCATTGTCTCACCACTTACCAGAGGGACATTTACGTTTCTGCCATAATTTCGGTAGGTGCTTCCACCTGTCGAATAAGTATTGTCCCACGAAAAAGGTGCGACAAACGCGCCAAGCAATTTCTGCGACATAGTTGAAACATGCAAATAATAGACCTCCAGCTCACTACATGGCTTGAAGTATATACTGTAATCAGTCGTTCCAGCAGTCTGATTTTGGCTCGCTGAAATTCGAGTTACCGTCGCATTTCCGGGAGAGTATACGGTTGATGTGCTGTTGATGGAATGATAAAAATAAATGTGATCGGTCGGAAAGACATGACCCGAAGGATTGAGGTTCCCAAGCGGAGCAATGTTGGCAAATTCTGTCATATCCGTAGGATTATGATCAAAAAAAGTATAATTACTTCCGCAAGAAGACAGAGCTGCTGTACTGCTGCCAGAGCTTCCGCTTCCAGAGTCTCCGCTTCCGGAATCCCCACCCCCAGAACTACTACCGCTATCACCTGATGCGGAACCTGATGTATCGGTCCCACGGCTACTAGATGCGGTAGCCGTCGAACCGACCCCCGAGCTCACTCCAGTAGCAACTTGAGTAGATGTAGTTGGCGTATCGACGGGTAGAGTAACTTCTGTCTCTGGATTGTTTTTTGCTTCCGGCATAGGAATATTATTGGACTGTTCCCTGAGAATCGCTCGTGAACGATTCTTTTCCTTTACCGCACCAACGGTTTTGATCCCAACTGCAGCAATTAAAACTACAAAGACAAGAAAAGAACTGACCGTAAAATACAATCTCCTTTTCGGCATAGAAGAGAATTTGAGCTTCACCTCAGACCATTTGCCCGCAATATTCATAACAATATTATAATCCGATATGGACAGTATTAAAAATATTCGAATCGTATCTGCTAATTGTAATGAAATTATATCCCTAAATAATCTCGTACCGAAACAGAGTACTTCGCCTTGAAAGCATCGTCCATCTTTTCGACTGGGTTAGAACCCAAGAATGAAATTAGCTTAAAAAGCTCAGCTTCTCTCTCGCGCTTGTCTTCAACTTTTTTAAGAAGCTCTATCTTCGGCTCTATTTCGAAATATTTCATCTTATCGTCGAGTGGAAGCTGCCAGAAAAGCAGGAATCCTCTATCAGGGAAATCTACGCCGATTATTTTATAGCAAGTCAACATGACAGCCTTCTCGAGATCGTGCAGTAAGCTGTCAATATTCTCTTTCAATTCGTCCAATTTCTCTGGAGCGACTGCTTCAGTCCCAATCTCAAAATACATTTTTACCTTTGGCTCTGTACCAGAGGGGCGTACCGTGACCTTGATCGTATCAGCTCCGCCCTTTGCTTTGAGGTTAAAAATCAAAACATCTTTGGCGGACCTATCAGTATCAGAAACTATCGGCTCCCTCTTCATACAATCCTCAAACGCTTCAACTTCGAACTCTCCGAAATTTTGCGGCGGATTTTTTCGCAGTGACGCCTGGGTGGCATCGATTTTCTCTTTTCCAGAAACTCCGAGAAGCCGAACTTCGGTCAAATAATTTCTAAAATACCCATATTTAGCATAGATCCTGTCTAGATAGTCGATCAGAGTTTCACTCTTCTTCTTAAGCTCAGCCGCAAGCTCAGATAGCCAAACGGCAGGAGTTACAGCATCTTTGTCGCGAGCATAGTTGCCCGCCAAGTAGCCATGGCTTTCTTCACACCCCAGCAGGAATCCATCAATGTCACCCTTAGCCTCAAGTTCATTCATTGCTCCAGCAATGTATTTAAAACCTATGAGGAGTTCGCCAATCAGGTCGACCTGGTTCTTTTCGCAGATCTTCTTTATTAAATTAGTCGTTACCGTGGTTTTTACAATCGTTAATTTGCCATTTGTTTGATCTTTTCTCTTTTCAATGGCGTATTCCGACAGAATAGCAGCGATGTCGTTGCCATTCACAAAAACCCAATTACCCTGATGCTTGACCATAATACCTATTCTGTCAGCGTCGGGGTCACTATTGAGAATAATATCTGCCTCATTTTCCTTGGCGTATTTTAATGTAGTGTCAAAGGATTGGATAACCTCGGGGTTTGGGATATTAAAGGTCACATTCTCAAATTTACCGCTTATATTACTTGTTTTCGGATCAGCCATCACGTCAAAGCCCAACTTCTGGAGGGCAACGTAGACAGATGTGATCCCACAACCATGGAGAGGTGTATATACTATTTTGAGGTCCCTCTCCTCCGATAATGAAATGCTAGTCGCGGCCTTGATGTATTCATCATCAACTAGAGCTCCAATTTCTTGGATCAGGCCCTGGCCCATCGCTTCTTCATATGGTATCTCCTTGATTGCCTCTACATTCTGAGTTACTTCGACGACCAAATCTTCATCGTCAGGTGGCGTCAACTGTCCACCGAGATCGTCATAAACCTTTTTGCCATTATGGCTAGGCGGATTGTGGGACGCAGAGAACATATCGCCAGCGGCAGCACCTAGGTGACGAATCGCAAAGGATAATTCTGGCGTAGTCCTAATACCATCGAAGATATAGACTTTAATACCATTGGCGGCATATACTCTTGCCGCTGCAACTGCCAAATCTTTGCTTGTCAAGCTCTTTACTGGGTTGAGCAGATTATCATCAAGATATTTATTGCCAGAAAACTCTCTCGTGTCATAAGCAAAGACGACACCACGCTTTTTGACATCATCGCGATATTTTTTCAACAAGTATTGGGAGTGACCTTGCGCGGAAGCCTGAATCGTCCAGGGATTGATTCTATTTGGCCCCACCCCAACTTCACCCCGCCTTCCGCCCGTACCAAATGGAATAATTTGATAAAAAGAATCAAGAAGATAGTTCCATTGCTCTTTAGCTATAAGCTGCTCTATTTGAGGCCGATAGTCCTTGTAATCCTCTCCCTCTAACCAATCCTCCAAAAAGCCCAGAGCGGCTTTTGTGTAGACTGGGTTAACCTTCAGGGTTGAGAAACCTTTTTCTGTTTTAGCGATAAGTGGGTTCATAATATTATTCCTTATAATTTTATAAAATCAATAATAACAAATCCAGAAAAACTTGTCTAAAAGTGAAATGGTCGGGGATGCGGGATTTGAACCCACGACCTCATCGTCCCGAACGATGCGCGCTACCAGGCTGCGCTAATCCCCGAAAAAAATAAATGTATCACCAGGGTAATCAAAAATAAAGATCGCGCTCACCTTTTTCGATTCTATTGAGGCGGTCAATCGTTTCTTGCTTCCTCTTCTTCGACGGGATCTTACCTAGATATTCAGCAATTAATCGTTCGCCCTTTTCTTTCGTAGTAGGCGTAGCATAATCGAGAAGATATTCTTTGAACGTCAAAATTCCATTTGGCCGGCAAAAATTATGGATATTGCCCGGCTTGGCTATTTCCATAAAACTCTCCCCCGTCCGGAGACTACGATAGCAGGCAGTGCAAAATGATTGCAACAACCCTTGTTCACAAAGACTGACGACAATCTGATCCAAAGTCCTCGGGTCATGAGTCGTAAATTGGCCGCAACCTTCGTCCTTCGGGTTTTTGGCTGCCAACTTCTGCCCTTCGTCATAACCACCCACCTCTACCCTAGAACCAGCGCTGGTTTGAGAAATGCCTAATTCGAAAGCCTTCTCCCTTATCTCTGGCCTCTCTCGAGTCGAGATTATCATACCAGTATACGGCACCGCCAACCGCAGGATCGCTACAATCTTGAGTAGCTCATCCTCGGAAACTGGACAAGGTGACTTGAAATCCACACCTGGAGTTTCTTGGAAACGAGGAACCGAAATCGTGTGTGGGCCGACCCCAAATATTTTGTCCATATAAGCCGCATGTGATACGAGAGCCAAGACCTCGTAGCGCCAATCATAGAGGCCGTACAATACCCCAATCCCCAAATCATCTATTCCTGCTTCAAAGGCTTTGTTGTGAGCAAAAAGCTGTCGGCTGTATTCGGCCTTTGGACCATTATGAATTTTTTCGAAAGTCGGCCGGTGATACGTCTCCTGAAATAATTGGTACGTACCGATCCCAACCTCTTTCAATTTGCGATAATTTTCTACTGTTGTAGCGGCAATATTTACATTTACCCGCCGTATCTCACCATTGGCTGATTTGATCTTATAAATAGTGTTTATTGTTTCTACGACATACTCGATAGGATTCTCGACAGGATGCTCTCCAAATTCGAGAAGAAGTCTTTTGTGACCCATATCTATCAGTGATTTTGTTTGTGAAGCGACCTCTTTTTGAGACAATTTACGCCTTGGGGACTTATTTCTGCAATGAAAATTGCAGTATTCGCAATCATTGACGCAAAAGTCAGAAATGTAGAGTGGAGCAAAAAGAACAATCCTCTCACCATATATATCTTTCTTAATCTTGTAGGCAGTTTCAAAAATTTTATTAACTAATTTTGGGTCCGAACAATTGCAGAGATTAGCCACGTCTTCCAAATCAAGCCCCTTTTTCTCGGCAGCTTTCTTTAAAATCTTCAAAATCACTTCTTCGTCTGGTTTTTGGGTCAGCGCGAGGAGATTATTAAAGCGTTCATCATCAACGATGTCTGCGATGCGTTCCTTTTTCATACTCTTAGCATAGACGAAAAAATATAAGAATTAAAGCTAGAAATCTATACTGCATTGACAGAATAATAAATTCAATGTATAAAAATAACATTGGTCGCAAAAATGTTTGCTAAACCTATGCACAAAGCCGCCCACAAGCGGATTTTTTCTTACAGGGGGGGATTATATGACAAACGAACACAGCAGCGTCATAGGACGCGCCCGTAGTGGTCTCTACACTATTAGTCTTGTGCTAATGCTCAACAATGGCACATGGATCGTTTTCGGAGAATTTCGTGGTAACGGCCAAGAAACAGATTCGCTACACGGAGTAGTCCATTTCGGAGCCTCACAATTCATATCCAAAGCAGAGTTGAGAATCGATCGGAATATGATGTTCCTCAACGTCTCTCACCACCGATTCGAAATCACTGAAACTGACGGTCAGATCACCTGCAAATATGGCAACAGCTCAGCTGAAATCAGAATATTCGCTACTCCGATTTGACCAAACCTACGCCCCGATTCATTCGGGGCGCTTTTATTTGACAAATTTTGGGAATAAGGTATATTACTTCTAATGATCACTTTCGCA
>CAZGJE010000033.1:0-8203 GCA_964526355.1 uncultured Candidatus Saccharibacteria bacterium | reverse complement strand
ACAACACATCAGTTTTCCGCAAGCCCCCGTTGTTCTGTTTGGCCCCATTTGACCCAGATTTTGGTCGTACGCCATATCGGTACTTACAGTTTCCAGCTCACCCTTAATAAACCTCTTGCAACAATATTGTTGTCCACACCGGCCGATGCCGCCGACACATCTGGCGCGATCTCTTGCTCCAACCTGCTGAAGACGTATTAGCTTTTGGAAAGTTGAGGCAAGCTCAGATACGAGAGAACGAAAATCAACTCGCCCAGGTGCAGAAAAATAAAAAGTTAGTTTTGATCCATCAAACGAAAGATCGGCATCGAGCACTTCCATTGGAAGTTGATGTTTCTCGACTATTTTACCGCATTTTTCGATGTTTTGTTTGGCCTCAGCCTTGCGCTCAGCATCTATTTTGAGGTCCTTGTCATTCAGCCGCCTGATTATCTCCCCCTTGCTCTCAACAGCTAATGTCTCCCCCTTCTCGCTCGACTTAATGACCGTGGCAACTTCTTGGCATTTTTCTGATTCGAATAGAATAAGGTCTCCAGCGCCTAACTCTAAGTTATTGGCTGGCACTTGGTAGACCTTGCTATCACTTCTAGCTCTGAAAAATATCTCTTTCATAAATATCTTTTATATATATTATTAAATTCTCGAGCGCCAATCTTGGGTTGGCATTTCTTTTGATTCTAGACCTGGTTTGCTCTATCTTGCTTAACGCTTCCGCTAGGCTTGATTTCTTAGTCTTGAGCATATCATTTCTAACCAAAAAAACCAACTCCTCGAGATATGCTTCGATATCGTCATCTTTGGCAACTTTTTCGATCTGTTTGAATATAACTGAGAGATTATCTGCCATATTGATTTGGTATGATGAAGTATGACCTTCCATATCTTTATTCGACAAGCGCACTAGCCGACAACGAGACTTAATCGTCAGTGGCAGGGAATAGTTGGAAGTCTGCAAAAGAAATGTTACTTTAGACGGTGGCTCTTCGAGAATCTTGAGGATCGCGTTGGAAGCTGAGTTATTCATAGTCTCGGCGCCCCAAAGTACAATAAATTTAGGCTTATCACTGGTCAAATTAGCAGAATGAGTCAAATCACGAATCTGGTCTATGCTTATAATGCCTTTCTCTACATTACCTATCTCCATAACCAGATTCCTGGGCGTGTCTGTAATATCACATAGAGCGCGCAACAAATCCTCCGACTCACTCTTCTGACCCAACAACAAATATGCATGATAAAATTTACCTGCATGCCATTCTGCCATAAGACTTGATGTGTCTGCTGACTCCATAATAACCAAGGTACCACAAAATCGTGAATTGGCCAAAACTAGTTTTTGAACCCTTGAGGTGATATTATTAGTATAATAAAACAGGAGAAATCATGAGCCCACAGGTAAATATCAAGGATTTAGAAGACAAAACTCTAATCTGCAAAGACTGCGGAGACAAATTCATTTTCACCGCAGGAGAGCAAAAGTTCTTCTTGGAAAAAGGACTGCAAAACCTACCAAAACGCTGCAAAATTTGCACTGCCAAGAACAGAGACAAGCTACGCGACAAACACCCAATGTGGTGGATCAAATGCCGTATCTGTGGCAAAAAAAATGAAGTCCCCTTTCAGCCAACCACAGAAGACATACTCTGCGAAGATTGTTTCAAGAAACTCCAAGATGAGCGCGACAAGAAGATAATCGCCAGCGGCGAAAAATTACCCGAATAAAAAAACAAGTTGAGTATAGGTCAATTGACAATATTAGACTGCCAACAAAGAACTAAACTAAAACTTGTTTAATTATTTTGTGATTTTTTTGATGGTTTTCATGCAGCGAGTGCAAAGCATAACACCACCAACTTTTTGTAGGTTTGGCTTAAAGGTTCTTTTTGTATGAATCTGTGAATGTGAGACTTGGTTCCCCGCTGTCGCACTTTTCACACATATTGCGCATCTTGCCATCTTTTTATCTCCCGCGTGAAGTGTTAATATATTTATAACAAAGTCAAATCAATAGTGAACCTGCATATCATAACAAAAACTTAGATATTTATCAAGACGAGGTGCCATGCTTTTATTGTCAATCTTCCAAGACCCGGTCGTGGGAATTATATTTCTCGCTATCATTATCTTTAGTCTTACTCTCCACGAGTTTGCTCACGCTTTCGTAGCCAACCGAGCTGGCGATCCGACGGCCAAACTCGAAGGTCGCCTAACCTTGAACCCGCTTGCTCACTTAGACTTGGTCGGAACCATTATGCTTCTGATCGTGGGCTTCGGTTGGGGCAAACCGGTACCGGTCAACTCAACGTATTTCAAAAACAAAAATTCTGAAATTTGGGTCTCTCTAGCAGGAATCATCACAAATCTGATTATTGCACTGGTGATTTCATTAATCCTGAAGCTTCTTACCACTACCGGAGTGGTAGAACCTCATTCATTCCTGATTCAGGTTTTGAATCTCGCGGCGATATTAAACATCGCCCTTGCCTCATTTAATATCCTGCCAATTCCTCCCCTGGACGGCTCACACCTGATCGAACCCCTCCTGCCCATCCCCGCCAGGGAGACCTATCAAAGCTTTGGACCGTTCCTATTGCTTGGGATAATTATATACGACCAAGTATCAGGAAGTTCAATCTTCCTGAATCTAATCAGACCTTTTATATTAGCGATCTCAAAAATTTTTGGAATTGACCCATCTATGCTTGTGGGCTAAAAGTTTACTTTGTTTTTCCCGAATCGTTCTTGCCGTCTTTCAGTCTTATAATGTTTTTGCACTCAGCAGCGACATCAGTATTATGAGTTACTATCAGGAAGGTTTTGCCCTCTCGGTTTAACTTTTTGAGCATCTCCATGATTTCAAGCGAGGTCTTGGTGTCAAGTTCTCCAGTTGGCTCATCAGCCAAGATAATAGCTGGGTTGTTCATCAGCGCTCTGGCAATAGCCACTCTTTGTTGCTGGCCACCGGATAGCTCATTTGGTTTGTGGTTCATTCTCTCAGCCAGACCAACCATATCGAGCAGCTCTACTGCTCTTTTTTTGCGTTCAGAAACTTTCATACCACCGTATTTGCCAGCCAAGATCACATTTTCTAGAGCTGTTAGAGTCGGGATGAGGTTGAAGCCCTGAAAGATAAAACCTACTTTTTTCGCTCTGACTTTGTAGGCTTTCCCGTCTTTCAGTTTGCTAAAATCTTCTCCGTCAATTATAAGCTGGCCCTCGTCAGGCCGATCCAACAGCCCAAGAATATGCATCAGAGTAGACTTGCCACAGCCAGAAGGTCCAACAATTGCAGTAAAATCACCCTTCTTAACCTCAATATCTACGCCGTTGAGAGCCTGCACAACGTTATGCTTCGACATCTTATAGCTCTTTTTGAGTCCAGTCGCTTTTACAATTATTTCTGATTCCATATATTCCTTATTATTTGTCACCCCGGACTTGATCCGGGGTCCAATCACTATTATTTAGATTCCGGATCAAGTCCGGAATGACATACTTATAATTCCCTAATCGCCTCTACGACTTTCAACTTTGCAGCTCTCATCGCCGGGATAACCCCAGCAATAATCCCAACAATGAAGGAGAAAATCAGGACATTAATGAAAAAGCTTGTGTCGAGCAAGAATATTTCTGCTCCCTTCGCCGCCATTTTTTGATTAATTAAATAGGCAGACACGCCGCCAAGTGTAGCTCCCAAAATACCACCGACCAGACCGATCAAGCCAGCCTCCAATGTATATTCGAACGCAATCGAGCGGTTTGAGGCGCCCAAAGCCTTTTTGATACCAATCTCTTTGGTTCTCTCTGAAATCGACATTACCATCGTATTAACTATGGAGAACAAACCAACGATCAAGGCCAGTAAGGCTGCGCCAAGAATTATTGCGTTCATTGTAGCCGAAGCTTTGTCGATCAACTCACCCATCGCCTTCGGAGACAATACAGTAACCTCGGTCTTAAATTTATCTTTGATAGTAGTGGAGAGTTTGTCAGAATCGACTCCGTCCTTCCATGACACAGAGGCAGCTGTTGAAATATTTTCCATCTTAAAGGATTTTGCTTGAATTATTTGAGTACGCGCCTCAGGCGAAAGTTTGGTAAGCTCAGTTTCCGAAATATTGGCCGTATTCTCAGCCTGAGTTTTCAAGGATTTTAGAAAAGGATTTGAATCAACAAACATTTCTCTAGCTGGTTTGATATTCATGAAAACATAGCTATCCGGTCCAGTCATAGTCTTGTTCAGTATTCCCACAACTTTAAACTCTCGGCCACGAATCTTAACCATATCCCCCATCTTCCATTTTTTGTCCAAAGCGACAGTATAACCGATTGCTATCTCGTTTTCGGCCGTGTCCTTGCCGATTTCCTTGCCCTCCTTCATATCAAGTGTAGCCCAATTCTTGTTCCTGAAATTTGAGCCTGGATCAATACTGTATACTGTTGGTGGCTGTCCCATATTCATAGACGCGCTGGAGGGATCATCAAGATTTGGCTCATCAACCAACAAGCTGACTGACCCCTCGACTGCCTCGACGCCATCGACTGCTGCAATCTTTTGGAGTAAATCTACTGGTAGAGTTGAGGTACCTCCTCCAGTCATGGCAAAGTCAGTACCTTTGGGCGAGATGGATATTTGACCAGTGATATAGCGCTTACCGCCATCGATCATCTTGTTCAACTTGAGTGCCATACTGCCCATAACAGTAAAAGCAAAAATTCCAATCACAATTCCAAAAATAGTCAAAAATGTCCGAAACTTCCGACGCCACATATTTCTCAAAATTTCCATAACAAAACCTCTTTTTTTAATTGCAAAGATATTTTATCACGAAGCCCAAGTGGAATAATAGATCTACTGTTATCGACTCTTTGCCAAACCGCCATCTTTCAAGCGGAATGTGAGATGAGATTCTGCAGCGATTCCATCGTCATGAGTGACTGCCACGATGGTGGTATTTTCAGATTTCGCCAAATTTTTGAGTAAATTTATAATAATTTTTCCGGTTGCACTATCCAAGTTCCCCGTTGGCTCATCAGCCAAGATTAACTTTGGCTTATTAGCTAGCGAACGTGCGATCGCTACCCTCTGTTGCTCACCGCCAGACAGTCTGCCTGGCTTCCTGCTCTGCTTGTCCCCAGTCATACCAACCTGGTCTAATAATTTTGCCGCTCTGTTCCTCTGCTCTGAGACGCCAACTCCCGCAAACTCCATCGGCAACATTACATTTTCCAGCGCTGTTAGATTTGGAATCAAATTGTAGTTCTGAAAAATAAACCCGATTTTGTCTCGGCGATATTTGATCAATTTAGAATCACCAAACTTCGAAATGTTTTGGCCGTCGACGTCGATCGATCCAGAGGTTGGCTTATCCAAAGCGCCAAGCAAGGACAATAATGTACTTTTGCCGCTGCCACTTTTGCCGACGATTGTTGAAAATACACCTGTTGGGATTTCTAAGCTGATATCCTTGACCGCGACAACATCGCTATCCCCAGATCTAAATTTCTTTATTAAATTTGTTACTTTGAGCATTTTTTCCTTTTATTACTTTTGGCCACAAACTCCCTACCCCAACTATTTCATTCCGCTCTCATCACCTCGGCTGGTCGAACTTTTGAGATGAAAAATGCAGGTATTGCGCTTCCAATTATTGCGATCAAAACAGCGGCGCCAAGGCCATAGAGAATAATATCCCAACCGATGATAGCATGCAGATCATTAAGCGCATTTCTAGCCCCAGGGAGAGCGCGAGCGGCAACTCTAGCCATCATTCCCGCGTGATCATGATTCGGCCCGCCCATGCTCGTTACCGAGGCGTTGCCAGTTGTTTGAGAGTTGTTGACCAAAACCTTGAGGATAGGATTGCTAAACGCTAGGCCCATAATAATACCTACGATACTGCTAGTCAAAGTCAACACAAGAGATTCGACGTTAAACATGGCCACAATCCCTATGTTTGAAGATCCGATTGCTTTTAATACTCCTATTTCGCGACGGCGTTCGCGGACTATCATCAACATAGTGAGAAAGATTACGATTGCTCCAGCGACAAGAGATCCTATTAAACTATATAAAGAGATTGTTTTGATATTTTCTAGCGGCTTTACCGCCTCTGCAGAACTATCCTGTTGGGCTGTGACATCGGCCTTTGTCCCAAGTTTTGATTTTATAGATTCCTTGGTAGACGAGATATTGTCTATAGAATCAACCGAAACGGTCACCGAAGAAACTTGATCAGCCTGACCCGATAGGATTTGAAGCGATTTCAGCGGCATTATAAAATTGGCATTCGCGAACTTACTCCCACCATCAAATATTCCGACGACCGTAACATCTTTGCTATATGCTTGAAAAGTGGAGCCAACCGCAAGATTGTTTTTCGTGGCCAACTCACTCCCAACTAAAGCAATATTTTGGTCAGAGCTTCCGTCAAATTTTTCGCCGCTTGTGACAGTGAAACTATCGACGAAGAGGCTTGCCGTGTTTCCGAGATCATTTGTGCCAGTCACCATGATCGGCATCGCAAAGACACGTTGATTGCGGATAGCAGCAGTATCATCACTCGAGCCCATCTGCTGCCTTTGACGATTTCCAATCGTACCAGCCTCCTGCGCAGGAACAAGATTCGTATTTGTACCTGGGGTCAGATGATCACTGACAGTTTGGCTTACCTTGGTAATATGGGCTAAACCAGAAATTGAATTTATTTCCACGGAAGTGAGAGGCTCCCCGCCACCTTCAAACCCGCGAGCGCCGGCCGGTGAAATACTAATCGTATTGCCAATCGAGCTTTTGACAGACTCAATCCTGCCCTGGACAGTCTTTAGCGACAATAGCATGACCAGCGACATGGCTATAGAGAGAGCCAAAATAAAAACTACCGAGACAGTCCAGACTGTATTGCGAAATGCGTTCTTAAACCCGCGGATAATCACGCCCATAGTTGCTCCAAAAATTATGAATAAAAGCTACTCATATATAGTATGAACTGAACCTGAGAATCTGCTTATGAATATATCGATAGATAAAATTCAGACTTTAAATGGCTGTCTTATTATAGTTTTCAACTTTTTTGGATCTGATTTCCTTGGGTCTGACAAATAAATCTCATGATGTTTGCCGGAAAGCTTCCCACCGCTAGAAAGAATGCTATCGTGAATTCTTTGGATCGTCGGGCCTTCTTCAGAGTAGGAACCAATATACATAATTTGCGCCGCTCGGCCTTCGTCATAACTTTCAAATCTAATTTTATCGATAGAGACAAGATTCTTTTTGGCTTTTACTTCCTCTACTGCTTTTTCAAAAATTTCCTTAGTCACACACTCTTGCTGCATAATCATACTAGTCCACTGCCAGTTGTCCTTTTTCCCGGATGTAAAATCGCTCATGTCGTCAGACCACCACAAACCTTCGAGCGGCATCACGCCAAAATCAACGCCCGTGGCTTTCTTGATCGCAAATTTAATTGTATAAGCAACAGGATAAAGGGTCTGGATCGAGTCCACATATTCTTGTGAAGTATTAGGGTCTCCCACACCATCGATCATCAGGAAATTCATTCTGGGTACAGAAACATCTGAAATTTCCTTGGCGGAAGGATTGTACAACGCTTTATACTCTTTCTTATAATCGGTTTTGGCCATGGTTTGCCCTACAAATTAATAGCTATAACAAAATAATAACTCTCATCAGTTATTATTTCAATAAATAGATCTGCCTAAACCGGTAATTTCACGACAAATTCGCTACCCTTGCCCGGTTTGCTAGCGACACTTATCATACCGCCATGATTAAGAACGATCTGATTCGCAATCGACAAGCCAAGACCATATCCGCTCGTCTATTCTTTGCTACGAGAATTGTCAGCACGATAAAAACGATTGAAAATGTATGGCAAATCACACGCTTTTATACCTACTCCCCTATCTTTAATAGAAACTGAGACATGATGGATTGATCTCTCAATATCTACATTAATTTTAGAATTTTCAGGACTATATTTAATCGCATTATCAAACAAAATAATAAATAACTCTGTTAAGCTTTGATGATCACCATTAACTATAAGATCACTACTATTTTCCTTACTATTAAATGGATTTATCTGTATTTCAATCCCCTTTTTATCTGCCATCGACTCAACTTTTTCATATGACTCGATCAATACATGGGATAAATTTACCTCCCTTAAATTTAATTCAG
>CAZGJE010000032.1:6424-8403 GCA_964526355.1 uncultured Candidatus Saccharibacteria bacterium | reverse complement strand
GACATCGATCCCATCAGGGCCGATTTTGCCGCTAACGCCTTGCTCTGACCATCAAAAGCAAAAATCGCTCCGCCAGGTGCCTCGAGCATCTCACGCCAGCCCATCCCCATAACCGTACCGCCAGAAATATTGTCACCAAATTTAGCGGCACGACCAGTAGCTTGCCAGCCCTCTTCGTTGTGCTCAACAAAAATGTTATTTTCTTCAGAAAATTCTCCGGGACGTGCCAACCATCTGAAAAGTCCTCTTTCGTAGCTATAGTCGTTTACTGGCTGCAGGAAAAAATCCATTTGTCTTATCTGATTTTCCAAACCCATATTATTAATCTGGAACTCTCCCACATGCATATCCTCGCCAACGCCAGTGGTGGTCAGCCCCTCGACTTGCTCCGTGCCCATTAGCTCAGACCACGTCCTTCTCATATATCCGACGCCCTCTTCTGGAGACATATCATAATCAGGCGCCACAATGTTTCCATCTATCTGGCCTTCGGAAATGGAGACGTTTTCTGGTTCTAGACCAAACAGATTGTGAAAAGAGCCGACTCTCTTCCCGCGGAAATCATAGCCATCACCCTCTGGGAAACTATGTCCGTCTCTATCCCAAACATATTCCTTAATTATTGGTATTACATTGTGAGGATCAACTCCATTTTCCTCCAAAGCTGATGGCAGATTCTTTTTCCAATCAAAAGTTGAGCCAGTAGCCATGCTCCATAATACTTTCTTTCCTTTCTTAACAATCTTGGCCATTGCCTTAGCACTTTCCTCGGCTACTATTTTGCCCATTAGCCTCTTCTGATCTTCTGGCGAACTCTCCGGGTCGCCAACAATCAAAATTCTAATTGGAGCATGGTCTCCTTCGATTTCAGGATAGAAAAAATATTCTCTAGTGTTTTGTGTAGGCTCGTCTTCTGTCGTTGTTCTTTCAATATCATTCATCTTCCAGTCCTCCTATTTAAATCTTTTAGCCAGTCCGTCTCTCCTTTGCTTCAGGGCAAATATCAAATACGCAGACTCGTCCGAATCAAATTCGTCTCTAATCCTAGAAAAAGTCTCCTTGGCTTCCAGAAAATTGTTATGATAGTGAGCGTAATGCAACTTTTCGATCGGTATTTTCAAATTTTCTTCCATTGTATCCAGAATATTCTGTATCCTTTCTGGATTTCTTCGCTGAAAGGGTAAAACATTTTTTCGAATAATCGCCTCGATATGATCGTCAGAAATATCTGAGAGCTGGCTCGCAGTCGCAGATAACAATTCGGGATTTTTTATTATCAAATCTTTCGAGATCGGATCAAAAGAAATAACCTGACCGTAAGCTTGATTTACTGAAAAATCCCCCTGAAAAGCTTTGACGCTCTTCAAGATTTCTTGATCAGAAATTTCGGCAGGGAAGCCAGTAGTTTTACCACTTGGCGAGGAGGTCAGTGAGCCGCCAAAATCAATAAACATAGCGTCATCGCCTTTGAACATGAAATTGTAGGGTTGACGATCATAGTGATTTAGCCAAACATCGGCCAAAATACCAGCTTGAATTATCGGGTTATTCTCCTGTCCACTTGGCAAGACAAACGGATCAGAGGGAGATTTATAGCCTCTTAAGTATTCCATCACTAGCCTGTATCTGCCCTCGTGATCGATCAAGGATGTCCTGGGAGTCGGAAGCCCGAGTAAATTGAAAAAACGTTGGCCAATAATATCTGCTGATAGCGAATGTTCTAGATTATCAGAGACGGTTTTGACAACCAACTCTTCTCGGCCATCAGACCAAAGCTCAACACTATGGGAAGTCAAATCCTTCGTCGAGTCGGCAAGAGTCTTCACAGACTCAAATCCCTGAAGTGAATACTGCTCCGTCATTCCACCTAGCGCCGCTTCCTCTGGAGACATTTCGATTCTTTTGCTATTTTCTTTAATCATTTGATATTTTCCCCATAATATTGCAGATCGTCACAAGAACTATAAGCTCAATATTGG
>CAZGJE010000032.1:4272-6414 GCA_964526355.1 uncultured Candidatus Saccharibacteria bacterium | reverse complement strand
CTTGCTTGTCCCTGCTACCCATTTCTACTTCAAGCCTACCGGACTCGAAGCTCCCAGCTTTATACTTGTATAAATACTCGCTCCTATTGAATATCTCGATATCTTTCATCATGGGATAATAGTCACTCGCAAATTTACCCTTATAAATATTTTTAAACCAATCTCCGACAACGAACATCCTGATATCAGTTGGCTTGTTAATTTTAACTTTTTTGTCCAACAGGTACTTCGTCAACATATTTATCGAACCTTGAAGACCAGTATCGACAACCGTAATTTTGTCCGAATCTCTGAGCACCGAAGCTAACTCATGTGATATATAATCGCTCAGTTTGTCGAGCATCACACCAAATTTTCCGTCTTCGTTCCCCAACCTTTCCATTTCCAGACAATAATAATCATAAAAGATATCAAAATCATTAGAACTTCTTCCAAGCGCTTCATACAGCGCATCAGCGGAGAGTGTCCAAAAATATTCATCACCGTTCTCACGGCTCAATAGTTTTCTATTGATCATGATCTGGCTATTCAAGCTTTTCCGCCCCGACACAACATCAATCGCCTTTTGCGCCTCCGCAAACATAATCCCGTCGCGCAGAAGATACAAGGGAGTTGTGCCAGATGACAAAATATCTTTAACGAAATCAACGATTTTACAACTGACCTTTATTATCTCTTCAATGTAATGCTCATTCTCATTGTGAGATCGGTCTAGAACATCTATAGAGACCGGCGACGCTACTATCTTCTCTATCTGCTTCGAACTTTCCTTAAAATATTCCCCAGGCGTGATATCTCCGTCCTCAAAAAAGAGAAGACTCTCTAAATCATTACCCTGGAAGTTATTCTGCCAATAATCATACACTCTCTGATTTTTATCCGGCTTGTAATATTTGTTAAGCTCACAAACCATTGCTTTATCGGATATCTCGGTCGATAACTTCGGTAGCAAGAAAAAAACTTCGCCGTTTTCGATCTCGTACCACTTACCCTTCAACGTCCGATAAAATATTTTCCCCTGTAATATGACGTAGTCATTCTCACCAATTGTACTAAGGCCATCTCTATCGAGAGCCTTTTTGAGATTTTTATTTGAAATACTCTTCAGAATCAGAGGATCAGAGAATTTGGCATCGAAACTCTCTGACAACGACTCGGAAATATTCTTGTAACCAAAAAATGCCACATCATCGATAAAACACTGAAGATAGAAAGCTTCACGAGCAAGATCTAAAGCCTGATTCACATTCGAGGTATCACTCTGCTCCAACAATTCTTCGATTCTCCTCAAATAATGTTTCTGGACTAACTCAAAGTCCTTTTGTCTCAAGAAGTCGACTCGCTGAGCTTTGCCCAATTTATTCGAAATGTTCATACTATCATGCTATATGATCAATCTAATATTTTCAAATAAAAAAAATGCTCAGTCGAAACACTAAGCATTTTTTGGTGGTGGGCGAAAGAGGACTTGAACCCCTGCCGGCAGGCAGGCAGGTCCACGACCTTGCGGCCATCCCTCACCCTTTTCATAAAATCATTTGGTACCGAAGGCGGGATTTGAACCCGCAATCTTTGCAGAACACGGCTCTGAACCGTGCGCGTATGCCAATTCCGCCACTTCGGCTAATTAGTTTGGAGTTAATAGTTGGGAGCTTAAAGTTCTTCTACCAACTCCTAACTCCAAACTATTTCCGTATCCTCTTCTCCTTGATATGCCACCTCGAGATATCATTGTACCTGGAATATACCTGATTGCCGGTGATACTTTCAACATTCCTGATGCTATCCTTGACGGAGTAATTATAGCTGATCGGATCATAGAATTGTCCCAGAAATTGTTTGGCGATGACATTGGTGAAGAATTCGTCATATTTGGCATTTCTCTGCACTGGATCGATAATCATACGCGCGTCCTCAAGCAATATATCAGAACCCTTGTCCGCCCAACCAGCGAAGTTCACGCCGCTACCGATCTGGCTCGAATGCCAGAAGGTGTAGGGATCTCGATCATAGCCGAAGTCAAAACCATAAAGTAGTAAATCAAACTTATGTGCAGTAACAGCATCGGGGAATTGCAATGGGGTCAAATACTGGATATTCAAATTGACGTTGAGCCCCTTGTACTTAGAGATCAGCTCATCC
>CAZGJE010000032.1:0-4262 GCA_964526355.1 uncultured Candidatus Saccharibacteria bacterium | reverse complement strand
AGGCGTCCAGAGTAGCTAAGTTCAAATCAATCCCTGGCTCAAATTTTGAAGTAGCTTCAAAGAACTTCTGCCTAACTGCAATATCTTTCATCTTGTCGCTCGCCACATTGGCAATAAGACCAAGACGGCGACCAGAAGGGAAGCTTTTGTCCTGACCAACTCCAGAACCCGTACCGAAAAGTGCGCTGGCTGTTTTGCTGTTTTCGTAGGCGCTCTTGGCCTCATCCTTGCTAGCATAAAAATCGAGCTTCAGGTTACTGATATAAGGGGTTGATCCGATATAGCTATCATTTTTAACCAGTTCAAGCGAAGAAATTTTGGCGCTGTCTTTGGCTTTGACAGATTTGGAAAATTTATAAGGGCCGCTACCGCTCAACTTCTTGGAGAATTCGTCGCTCGATAGATGTGACGGCAGTATGCCAAAAGCACAATTGTAGATAAACGGACCATAGACCTTCGGCAATGTGAAGACAATCGTGTAGTCATCTACTACTTGAGCAGTCACCTCAGTCCAACTATTGATGAGCGGGCTTTTGGAGGCTGGATCCTTGATATAGTCGACTGTGTAAGCCACATCGTTGGCCGTTAACGCAGCGCCGTCGCTAAAAGTTAAATTTTTCTTGAGATAAAAGGTATATTTCTGGCCATCAGTAGAAGTTTCCCATCTCTCCGCCAAGTCTGGCAATATCTTGTCCTGACTCGCAATTTTGACTAAACCAGAGAAAAGTAGCTTGGAGACTGCGCGATCGGTCTCAGATTGAGCAGTAATCGGATTGATATATTTCAGGTCTCCATAAATCGCTTCTTCGTACACACCACCCTGAGCAGGAATGGGTACGGTCAAGATAAAATATAAATTATAGAGTTTAAACGCAAGCAGAATAAAAGCCAGAAACGTAAAAAAGAGTGCTCCGACTCTTTCTATTTTTGACATCAACAAATAACTTTTTTTCAAATTAAAGAAAAACTTACTCAAAAATGAAAAAGGATTTTTCTTCGAACGAAAGAACCTAAATTTTTCTCTAGAGTCAAAATCTAAAGGTAATTTCATAATAGATGAAGATTAGGAGAAGAATACCGAGAACAGGGCGGCAATGCAAAATAGTACTGCTGTTACGATAGTAATGTAGAAAATCATCTTCTCTATGCCACGACGTGATCTATAGACGTTGCCATCCCCGCCGCCGAAGGCGGCACCAAGTCCAGAGCCTCGCTGCTGGAGCAAGATCAAAATGACCAAAAGTATGGCCAGAATGATTTGAATAATTTTGAATGTGTTTGACATATATTTATCCGACTTCTCTGCTAATTTAGCGAAAGCCTAAGCTAGATAATACTATGCCTTTGCAATTTTTTCAATCTTTGGGAGTTAAATCGATTACAACCACCGCAAATAAAACAACTTTCTTCTTGACTTGTCAAGACATTTTTGGTATATATTCTCTCGGACGATGAGTCCTTTTTTGTTGTGGTACTCCGCCTAGGAAGTTTGGAATAATTTCGTAGCGGAGTGCCATGATGGTACATCTTTTAACGCTATGGATGGTAAATTCGCAAGGAGTTACACCCATGAAACTCGGAGTTTTCGCCGCGCTGTTCGGCAAACTGCCCCTCGAGCAAACGCTCGATCTCGTCGCAGCCGCAGGCTGTGAGACCGTGGAAATCGGCACCGGGGCCTACCCAGGCGGAGGCCATTGCCCGATCAACGAGCTGGTCAAGAGTGGCGCAGCCGCCAACACCTGGCTCAATGAGTTCGCTAAGCGAGGCCTGACCATTTCCGCCCTCTCCTGCCACGGCAACGTGCTGCACCCCGACATCGACGTGCGCCATGAGCACGACGCGGTCTTCCACCAGACGATCGAGCTGGCGCATATGCTCGGCATCGAGACCGTCATCAACTTCAGCGGCTGCCCCGGCGGCGCGCTGGGCGACAAGACCCCCAACTGGGTCACCTGTCCCTGGCCAAACGACTTCGGCGATGTGCTGAAGTATCAGTGGGAAACGGAAGCGATCCCCTACTGGAGCGAGATGAACGAGAAGCTGGCAGCCGCGAACGTCCGCGTCGCGCTGGAACCGCATCCTGGTTTCCTCGTCTACAACCCCGAGACCGCCCTGCGGCTGCGCGCCGCCTGCGGTAACCAGATCGGCGTGAACTTCGACCCCTCCCACCTCTGGTGGCAGGGTATCAATCCGGCAGATGCCATCCGCATGATGGGCAGCGCAATCTTCCATTTCCACGCCAAAGATTGCAAGATCAACAGCCTGAACTCCGGCATTATCGGCGTGCTGGATACCAAGCCCTACACCAACGAGACCGAGCGCGCATGGCTCTTCCGCACCTGCGGTTACGGTCACGGCGCCGAAGCCTGGAAGGAGATCATCTCGGCATTGCGTCTCGCCGGCTACGACGGCGCAATCAGCATCGAACACGAAGACAGCCTGATGTCCGCGCCCGAAGGCCTCCGCAAAGCCATTGCCTTCCTGCGGGAGATCATCATCAGCGAGCCGAAAGGCGAAGCCACCTGGGTGTGATCGTACGATCGCCCACGATTCGGTCCCTCATCCACTCTTCGGAGTGGGTGAGGGGCACGAGACTTCTAGCCCCATATTTGCGCTAACTTTAGCTCAAGAATGGTACTACAAGACGTAGTATGAATCCCACAAGATGGGAAATCGCACGAAGCGATTTTCCTGATCATATTGGGCAATATTGCCCAAAAAACTACGAAGCAGAGGAGAAAACCACTATGGAGAAGACACGTGAAGATGTCTTACGAGTTGCAGTCATTGGCTGCGGCGGGATATTCCTGGGCAAACACGGCCCCGGTCTCGCCAAGGACCCACGCGTTCAGATCGTCGGCTTGTGCGACACCGATCCCGCACGGATCGACAAAGCGCTGGCCTCGAGTGCGATGATCAAGCGCGCGGAAGACGATCCCTTCACCCTCGGCAGCTACCTCGCTGGCGTTGGCGTCTGCAGCGACTACAAGAAAATGCTGGGGATCCTCCAGCCCGACGTGGTGCACGTCTGCACGCCCAACATCTCGCATTCCGAGATCACGATCGCGGCGCTCCTGGCCGGCGCCCACGTCATGTGCGAGAAACCGATGAGCAAGACAGCCGCCGGTGCCCGTGCCATGTTGGCTGCTGCGTATGGGACTGGCCGCAAGCTCAGCATCGGCTATCAGAACCGCCATCGCGCGGACTCCCAATACGTCGCCAAAATGCGCGATACCGGTGAAATCGGAGATGTCTACTACGCCCAGGCTCACGCCATCCGGCGCTGCGCCGTGCCGACCTGGGGCGTCTTCCTGGACAACGAAGCCCAGGGCGGTGGCCCGATCATCGACATCGGCACCCACGCCCTCGACCTGGCCTGGTGGCTGATGGGTAACTTCGACTGGGAATCCGTCACCGGCATGACCTTCCGTCAACTGGCCGATCAGCCCAACCCGGCCAACCCCTGGGGAGCGTGGAAAGCCGAGGACTACCAATTCGAAACCCTCGGCGTCGCCATGATTCGCATGAAGAACGGCGCCATCGTCAACCTCGAAGCGAGCTGGATCCTCAACACGACGGAGTCCATCGAAGCCGTCTGCCAGCTCCACGGTACCAAGGCCGGCATCGACATGCGCAACGGCCTGCGGATCGCCAATAACGCCCACGGCGCGATGCAGACCGTCACCCCCGCCCTGGACGCCACCGGCGTCGCCTTCTACAGTCCCGACCACGTCATGAGTCCCGGCGATCTGGAAGTCCAACGCTGGATTGACGCCATCGTCAACGACACCGACCCGTACGTCCTACCCGAAGAAGCGCTGGCCGTCTCCGAAGCGCTCGAAGCCGTTTACGTTTCGAGCAAGCACGGCGGTGCGCCGGTCAACCGCAGCCACTTCGACCAGCGTGTGCTGGAGCTGACCACGTAATCGCCCAACCATCCCCCTTCTCCCCGCGAATGAAAGGCGCGGGGAGAAGGAAAAGACCTTAGCATCTTTCCCGCAAAGATATTGAGGTCTTTTTTATTTGAACAAAATAAAAACACCACTTTCGTGATGTATTTATTTTGGAGCGGGTAACGGGAGTCGAACCCGTATCTCATCCTTGGCAAGGACGTATAATAGCCGCTATACGATACCCGCATAAATTAACATAAAAGTTAAAACTCAAAATTCAAAAGTATTCTAGTATAAAAATAATAATTTTTCAATATTTTTAACTTTTAAATTTTAACTTTTAACTTTGTCAAACTGCGTTTGACTGGA
>CAZGJE010000031.1:0-8517 GCA_964526355.1 uncultured Candidatus Saccharibacteria bacterium | reverse complement strand
GGAGATTGTTGATTATTACGATCAAATATAGCACAAAGTCTGGAGTTTGTGAATTAAAAGAGCCCCGATCAATTCGGGGCTTGGTAGGGTTAGTTGTGCTTTCTGGCGTTTGAGGCCAGATAGGCATGTCTTCGCCACCTCTGTATGGAGTGGGCGTGGGGTGGCACGGTGTGGTAGTGCCGCATCAACATCCTTGCTGCAATGCGGCGAAGCGGTCGGGGAGATTTGAGCGTCTGGATCATCGGTTCGACGGCCCAGAGGCCCCATTCTTTCTTTGCGATCATACGTACGATAGGGAAAAAGATAACGGTTGGGATCAACATGATGGCCCAGAAAAGCTGAAATATGCTCAGCTTCGCTTGCATCAGCGTCCACATGACATGGGGGTTGATCGCGATCGGCTTAGGACTGGGGGCATCCCAAACCCTACTGTAATCGGAATCCGCTCTGGGCAGACTCATAGTACTCTCTGCTGTAACCATGGTTGCTACATCCTCCGGGAAAATTGGCCGAAAAATAAAACACTCCTTCGAGGAAGGGGTGTAAATATTTACTTTTAGACCTGTGATCATATTAACATGTTATCCGAATGTAGTCAAGGGTTTCCGACCTTTATTTTTCACTCAGGCCCCGAAGGGGAGCCTTCGGCTTTGGCGAGCAAGCAGGTTCTTTAATTCTAAATCAAGATACGTTATCATCAGTGCATGGAAAAGAAAACACTCGTACTAATTGATTCAAATGCGATAATTCATCGCGCCTATCATGCTTTGCCCAAGACGATGTCGACGCGCAAAGGCGAGCTGACCAATGTTGTCTATGGCTACACCACGACTCTGATCAAGGTCCTGGAGGACTTGAAGCCAGACTATATTGCTGCCTCATTTGACGTCTCTAAACATACATTTCGTCTGGCTGAATACGCCGAATACAAAGCACATCGTGTCAAGGCTGATCAGGAACTCTATGATCAAATCCCGCGCGTCAAGCAATTATTGAACGTCTTAAATATCCCAATCTATGAGCTAGAAGGATTTGAGGCGGACGATGTTATCGGCACAATTTCTTCCAGATTTGAAGGCAGTCAGGACATGCATGTTTACATCGTGACTGGGGACAAGGACGCATTCCAATTAGTCGACGGCAATATCGAGGTATACGACTTGAAACACGGCCTATCTGATGCCCAGATCGTCAACTCGACCGTGATCAAGACGCTATGGAATTTGGATCCTTATGATTTCATCGATCTCAAAGCTTTGGCGGGTGACCCGTCAGATAATATTCCAGGCGTGCCAGGGATCGGGCCCAAGACGGCAACTCTGCTATTGCAAAAATACGACACACTGGTAGACATTTACAAGAGAATTGACGAGGGGATTGAGCTGGATGTCAAGCCTAGAATCTTGGGGTTGCTCAAGGAGTACAAAGAACAGGCATTTCTTTCTCAACGACTTGCCACTATTCGCAAGGACGTGCCGCTTGATTTCAAACTGGAAGATTGTCGATGGGGAGATTATGATAAAGACAGTGTCAGAGACTTTTTCGAAGAAATGCAGTTTAACTCTCTACTTCGACGATTCGGAGCGATCAAGGGCGACATGCCCAAGACCGAGCAATCAAAAGGACAAAAGAAACAAGATGATCAATTAAAATTATTGTAATCAATACGAATGACCAATAACAAATTAAACGAATAACGAATTAATTTGAGAATGAAAATGGCCGAGTTACTTTACGGAGACTTATGCTATAAATTAACTGGGATCGCTTTCAAAATTAATAACGCATTAGGCAATGGTCTGAAGGAAATGGTGTACGCCGATGCATTTGAGAAAATTTTGACCCAGGAGAATATTTTATTCAAACGAGAGTTTTATTACTCTGTTAAAGTGGATGGTGTGATTATTGGCCGTAACTTTTTTGACTTTCTGATTGACGATAAGATCGTATTAGAGCTAAAATCCGGTAGCGACAAATACAAGGACGCATGCAATCAGGTTTATAATTATTTGCAGACTAGCGGCTTGAAGCTCGGGTTAATCATTAGGTTTACAAATGATGGTGTGAAGTTGAAAAGGATCCCAAATCTATATTAGTTATTGGTTTAATTAGAAATTAGTTATTCGTATGGAAACTACAGAAAAAGCTAAGAAGTTGGGGATCACAATTCCGCAGATTACGGCGGATGAGATTAACGAACAGGTCAAGCCAGTGCTCAAAAGGATGGAGAAGATCGGAATTCGGATCGACTGCGAAGTTCTTAATGGCTTGGCCGAGAAGCTTGGCCATCGCATTTTGAGGTTAAAATCCAAGATTTACGAACTTGTTGGCCATGAATTCAATATCGATTCTCCAGTCCAAATGGCCGAAGTACTATTTGGAGAGTTGAAATTGCCTACTGCTGGGCTCAAAAGAACGAAATCTACAGTATCGACAGCGGCCGCTGAGTTGAAAAAAATTGAGCAAGAGAATCCGATTATCACTTTGGTCTTGGAGCATCGAGAGCTGGCAAAATTGATTTCGACATACCTGAAACCATTGCCACTTCTTGTTGACGAACAGTCGAGATTGCACACTACCTATGGTCTTGAAACATCTACAGGCCGATTGACGTCCTCGGAGCCGAATTTGCAAAATATTCCAATTCGCGGGACGTACGGCAGTGATATTCGCGCCTCTTTCGTCACCTCTCCTGGCATGAAATTGATCGCGGCTGATTATTCTCAAATCGAACTACGGGTTGTCGCTTGCTTGGCAAAAGATGCCGCTATGATCGAGGCATTTCATGACGGAGTTGATATCCACACTCGTACAGCGGCAGAAATATTTAACGTTAAGGCAGACCAAGTGACCCCTGACCAAAGGCGCAAGGCCAAGGCGGTCAATTTTGGCATCGTCTATGGCCAGACGCCCTATGGTTTGTCGCAAACGCTCAGCATTCCTGTCGAAGAGGCGAGCAGCTACATCAGGAGATATTTTGACGTTCATACTGGGATCAAGAGCTATATTAACCTGATGATCGACAAGGCTCACACTGACGGCTACGTTGAAACAATTTTTGGCACCAAGCGATACTTGCCAGAAATCAATTCTAGGGTTCATTATATCGCTGAGGCAGAGGAGAGGATGGCGATAAATATGCCGGTCCAGGGCACAGCAGCGGAGATACTGAAATTGGCGATGATAGAGTTGGATCGCAAGCTTGACCAGGATAGCCGTATGCTTCTAACAGTCCACGACGAAATCGTAGTCGAAACACTGACTGAAAAAGCAAAGCAGACTGCCGAGGTAATTAAAAATACCATGGAAAACGTGGTTAAATTATGTGTGCCAGTGACTGTAGAGATTGGCATTGGTGATAATTGGGCAAGTGCAAAATGATCTATTTTTTTTACGGAATTGACGCATATTCAGTGAAGAGGGCGGCTGACAAAATGGCGGCTGATTTTGTCGCTAGCGAAGAATCAGATTTCAACTTGATCAAACTGGGCGGCCAGACGATGAAGGCGGGCCAGTTTTTTGATTCGGTCTCGTCCTTGCCATTTCTCGGCTCGAGAAGGTTGGTCCAAGTTAATGGCTTTCTTACTTTTGGGGACAAAGAATCCAAGCGGGTCGTGGCAGAAAAAATCAAAAATATTCCTGAGTATTCAGATATTGTATTTGCGGATGAAGGAGAGCCTGACAGGCGAGAGTTGATTTTCAAAGTGTTGTCCGAGAAGGCGAGAGTTGAGCGTTTTGACGCCCCGACCCCGTACGGCGTGACCGATTTCGTGAAGAAAAAAGTTAGTGAGGCAGGTTTGACAATTACTAGCCAGGTCGCCAATCAAATTTCTCTGGCCGTTGGCACAGATCTGGCTCGCGCTGAGAGTGAAACTGAGAAAATCATTTCATATACTTTGTACCTTGGTCGGGCAGAGGTTTCGCCTGAGACTGTCCGGGATCTGATCGATCCAGTCGACAATGTCAAAATATTTGATCTGACCGATGCAATCGCGGATCGAAGGCTCGGCCAGGCATTTTCGATTCTGAACAAAATGAGGAAGTCGGGACAAGATGAAGCGATGATTTTCAATATGATTATTTTCCAACTTCGTAATATGTTGATAATCGAAAGTTTGGGTAGCAACGCCAGCCAATCCGGTCTGCATCCGTTCGTAGTAAAGAAGACTCTGGGTTCCTTGCGTAAGTTCAGACCCGGAGAGATTAAAAAGTTTTATTCAGATTTGGCAGAGCTAGACTGGAAAATTAAGAACGGAATTCTTGAATTCTCAACCGCGGTCGATCTTTCGGTTGCAAATTTTTGTAAGTCATAGCTTTTTGGTATAATACTTTCAAGTAACCTGGAGGGACAATTTGCAGGCTTCTTTGAAAAGCAGGACTAGATCATCTGTGATTAATTTTTATTGGCGCAAGCTATTCTTTTTTGGTGGCTTATTCTTGCTTGTAGGACTTTGGCTTAGCAATATTTCTACCTATCGAGCGGATATTCAAAGTTACCAACCTCCGATTGACAGTGGCAATTTGACATTGCAAGTCGCGATAGACCAGAAGGGTTCTATCCTTGTCGATGGCAAGAAGTTGCCAAGTCGTGTGACTGTGCTAAGCGACCAACGTGAAGAAGCGAGATTTCCAATTATCGAGAATCCGGGCAGATATTTTAGCCAGGTTACAATTAGCGTTACTTTGCCTCAGCCTGTCGCGCGCAATGTAGAGTATCAGCTAGTTACAAGCCATGGTGTAGGCAAGACAGATGCCTATCTCTCCAACTCTACAACAGTCGTTTTTGTGGCATATGACGTTGAGCCGACGGCCCTGATCACACCTGTGGTTATAATGCCGAAAGGAACTATTGGCTTTCCATTAATTTCAGAAATCAATAATTTCATACATTCGATCAAAGCAGATGCTTGGGTTATAACTGGGCTGGCTCTGCCATCCATCACTTTGATTTTCATGTTTATTTTCATCGGATACCAAACACGTCGTCAGAAAATTGATATGCCAGATGAGGAGACTCCAGCTCCACCTATGGCAATCCCTCCTGCAGTCGTAGGGGCAATAATGCATCAGAAGGTTGGGCCTAGAGAGATTGCCGCGACACTGATCGATCTGGCCGTACGCAAGGATATATTTATTATCGATCGCGATCGAGATTTTGCATTCATAAAAAACAAATTTGATCGGAGACTATTGGCTTTTGAAAAAATCCTCCTTTCCAAGATATTCAGAACCAAATTGATCTCATCGAAAAAAGAAGTTGAACATCGGATTAATAATCACCTCTATAGCCGCAAAATGTCGCTTGTAACCTCAGGAATTTATACCCTGGCTACTCGACTGGGTTATTTCAGAGTCAATCCAAGGTTTGTTCATATCAAATATCAAATGATCGGCTTGTTTCTCTTCTTTAGCGGCCTGGCTGGTTTTCTTCTCACTCTGAAATATTACAGTGGTCCGGCGTTCGTCGCCTTCTTCTGGGTGGGTATGATGATCTCTGCTCTTGTAATCTCCTTGACTGCCAAGAATATTCCGATCAGGACCCTTCTGGGCCAAGAGGCGGTGAGTAACTGGCTCGCTTTCAAGAAGTACCTGACTAGCAAAACAAAAATTGAGTTTTCATATGATAATCTCGAGCTTTTCCAAAAATATTTGCCGTATGCGGTAGTTCTCGAGTGCGAGACTGCCTGGGCCAAACGCTTTTCGGAGCAAAACTTCATGGTGCCTGAGTGGTTCATGACTGATAAGACGGGGCTGGGGATGTCTGATTTCTGTCTTTCTTTGTTCCCGATCGTCTCATATGTTGGCAGGAGTCTGGCGAATATTCAGGAACCAAGTTACAGATAACTAATATCTATACATGTTTCGAGAAATTTTGTGGAGGATAATTTACGGAGGCGGCATTCTTTTCGATTTGACGAAATGGTTGATTTTGGTTGTCGTCGTTTTCCTACTTGTAAATACTTTCTTCATCTCAGTTTTCGTCGTCGACGGTTGGTCGATGGATCCAAATCTGGTCAATAAGGAGGTAATACTCTGGAATAAGAATGCGTATACCTCGGCTGATCCAGAGAGAGGTGACGTCGTCGTTGTGAATTATCCGGGCGGTATCAACAAACAGTATGTCAAGCGCATCATAGGATTGCCGGGCGAAACTGTAGAGGCTATAGAAGGAGTGGTCTATATCGATTCGGAGAAGCTGGCTGAGAATTATCTTAGTAGCGATGTCATTACTGAGCCAGATTTCTCTCTGAAACTTAAAAATGGCCAATTCTTCGTAATGGGGGACAATAGGTCAAACTCTAGTGACTCAAGGGCTTTTGGGCCAGTCGATAAAAGATTTGTCTTGGGCAAATCCCTCAAGATAATTTTTCCTCGTATTCAACCAATACCACGATAAAAAAACTCTCGATTTCTCGAGAGTTTTTTTGAGTTCTGGTTGTAATTATTTGTCTAGGGATTTGGCGAGGCGTGATTTCAAGCGGTTGGCTTTGTTTTTGTGAATTACATTTTTCTTTGCGGCAAGATCTAGCTCACGGAATGCTTTGGAAAGAAGTGTGCTGGCATCTTTGGCTTTTGCCTTGACGGCTACTTTCAGTCCTTTGACTGCGCCTTTAACTTTGGCCCGTGTCAGGTCGTTGAATTCTTTGTTTTGGATACTTGTGCGGAGAGCCTTTTTGGCTGATTTGATGATTGGCATGATTTTAAATCAAAAATTAAAAATAATAAATCAAAAATGATGTAAACTTATCGTTACTTTAACATAATCTAGAGCGAAAGTAAACAAGTGAGTCAGGAGTCTGGAGCCAGCAGTCGGGAGCAATCTCTCAACTCCAAACTATCTACAACTTGCTAGAGGTATAGTCCTTTGCCCTCTGCCTTGATCTTGTCAATCAATTCCTTAACGTTTTGCGACCTATCGCCCTTGCATATCAGTAACGCATCCGGTGTATCTACTACGATTATGTCTTCCAAGCCTACGGCAGCGATCAATTTGTCATTTGCCATGAAAAGACACTTCTGATTGTCAACTCCCAGGAAATGTCCCTTGGAAACGACGCTAGAGCCATATTCTTCGACAAGCACGTCGAGCAAGGTTCCCCATGAGCCGACGTCACTCCAACCAAAGTCTCCAGGCACTACCATAATGTCGCTGGTCTTTTCGGAAATTGCATAGTCGATAGAAGTTTTTTGAATATTTACATATTCCTTCTCCGCAATCTTTGAGTATTCTGGTGTGTCTACTGTTTGCCCGATTTTCTCTAACGCGGTAAAAGATTGCTCGGCATATTTCTGATAGAGGGATCTAATGTGTTTGATCTTCCAAGCGAACATTCCACCATTCCAGAGATAATCCCATTGAGATACATATTTCTTGGCAGTCTCGAGATCTGGTTTTTCTACAAAGCGTTTTACCGAGAATAATTTCAGTCCATCCTTGTCTTCGGCTTGGGAATCCATCTGGATGTAACCCATACCGGTATCTGGCCTTGTCGGATTAATCCCGATCAGAATCATATGCTCTGAATAGTCTCCCTCAACCAGACCCTCAACAAAATTGACGATTTTGATGAATTCGTCGGGCTGCGTAATCAAGTGGTCAGAGGGCACAAAAATTGCGGAAGCTTCCGGATCGCGTTGGCGCAAAACTTCGATAGCGATCCCGCAGCTGCCTAGGGTACCAGTAGCGTAAGGCTCGATGACGAAGTTTTCTTTTGGCAGCTCAGGCAGTTGCTTCTCTGCTTCAGCAAAACAACCTTTGGTAACGGTCACCAAAATCTCCTCTGGTTTGAACTTTTTGACCAATCGGCTGTAGGTCTCCTGGATCATCGTCTTTTTGCCGAGAAGTGAGTGAAATTGTTTGGGCGTCTCGACTCTAGATAAAGGCCACAACCTAGTGCCTTGGCCTGAGGCCATAATAACTGCGTACATTAGATACTTTCGTTTAATATTTTGGTCAGATGATAGCAGAAAACAACAAACTGGTCGAGATTATTTCTTGTCACCGTTGGATTTCAGCAAAATAATGCCGAAAATAATCAGAATAATTGGCCAGCAAAGTGCCCAGATGCTAATTTGGAAAATGATTTGGATTAGGCATATTGCTCCGACTAGGATGATTATGCGTCCTAGCATGGTTTTGTTGCTGGGGTTTTTGCCAAAATGGCCGAATCCACCATCAAAACCCTTTTTGAACTCCTCTTTGAATTCCTGGGCTTGCTGTCTTATTTCTGATACTCCGCTTATCTTGGTTGGGCAGCTTGGGTTATTGGGGAATAATAGCCAAGCAAGGATGTAGAAAACAATCGATACTCCAGAGAAACCCAAAATTACGAAGACCAATCTAACCAAGAGCGGATCTAAATCAAAGTATTCGGCCAGACCACCGCAGATGCCGGCAATATATCTGTCGGAACATGATCTATAAATTCTTTTTTCTCTCATGAAACTCCTTTATTTTTACTCCAATATAAATTATATCATATTGACTTCCTTCGTGCATTTGTTATAGTGATCAGT
>CAZGJE010000030.1:7896-8805 GCA_964526355.1 uncultured Candidatus Saccharibacteria bacterium | reverse complement strand
GGCTGCAGTCTCGATAGTAGCGAATATTGCAGAAGGCTCTTCTCGCTCTTCAAACAAAGATTTTGCACATTTTTTGGAGATTTCAATCGGCTCGCTTTTTGAACTTGAAGCCCTGGTAGAGATTGCGCATGCAAGAAATTATTGTTCAACTGAAGATAAAGAGGTTTTCGATCGGATAACTCTGGACACCATTCGGTTGATCTATGGCTTGAAAAGGAAAATCAATGAAAGATAATCTAACCGATCTAAAGAGACAGTTTTTGGAGCACTGCGAGCTGGACAAAGGGAGAGCTATACTCACCATTAGCAACTACGAGAGATATATCGATCGTTTCTTGGACTTTTTAGCCCAGAAAAAAACTCCCGGCTCCCAACTCCCGGCTCCCAACCTGTCACCGACTGATATCGATCAGGAGGTAATCAGACAGTATCGTTTGCATGTGAACCGGCTGACCGATCAGGAGGGACTGGAGCTCAAATTGATTACCCAAAACTATCATATTCTGGCTCTCAGAGCATTTCTTCGCTATCTCTCTTGGCGTGGTATTGAGACTTTGCCACCAGAGAAAGTGCCAGTGGCCAAGACGGGAGACAGAGAAATAAGTTTCTTTGGCGGAGAAGAAATTAGTGGAATTCTTGAAAAGCCGGATGCGACTAGAGTGACGGGGATTCGAGATAGGGTAATCTTAGAAATACTATTCTCGACCGGAATGCGCGTATCCGAGCTGGCAGCGCTAGATACTTCTGATATTAATTTGGACCGTGGCGAAATTTCAGTCTTGGGTAAAGGCAAGAAGCTACGAGTGGTTTTCTTGTCTGAATCAGCAGTATATTGGATAAATCAGTATGAGAAAAATAAAGGAACGAGGAATAAGGAACAAGGGGCAGAAGAGGCATTATTACTTTCGC
>CAZGJE010000030.1:0-7886 GCA_964526355.1 uncultured Candidatus Saccharibacteria bacterium | reverse complement strand
GCCCAAAGGAGAGAGATTAACGGTCCGATCGATTGAGAGAATTGTAAAGAAATATGCGGGTCTAGCTGGCATCACCAAGAAATGCACGCCCCATACTTTGCGACATTCGTTTGCGACAGATCTCCTAATAAATGGAGCTGATATACGAAGCGTCCAATCAATGCTTGGCCACTCTTCCATCACGACGACTCAGATCTACACTCACGTTACTGACCAGCATTTGAGAGAAGTCCACCAAAAATTTCACGGCAAGAAATAGGAGAGATACATCGTCATTCCAGCCTCCGCTGGGATGACAAATGAGACACAACGATTATTAAAAGCGTAAGTCCTAAATATATTGAAAACTCCAACTATGGAAGACCTAAAAAAAATCATTACGCAGTCCATCAAGAAAAGAGGTCTCAAGAAAACGCTAGAAGGCCCTCTGGTCTGCTTTTATTGTGCAGAGTGGCCAGGGCAACCATTTACCCCAATCTCTTATGCAAATGGTGTTCTCAAAGTTTCTGTCGCATCTTCTCCTGCCGCTGCTGAATTGCAGATGGTCGAATCAGAGCTAAAAGAATTTTTGAACAAAAAAACCGCCAAGCAGACGGTAAGACAAGTGAGAATTATAGTAGGTTCAGAGGGACAGAGGACCAGAGGACCAGAGAAAAACTCAGAACCTCAGAACCTCTGAATCTCTGTCCCTATTTCTACTATCTTGCACTCTTTGATGTCATCCAAATATGATTTGTCAGTCGTCGTGAGCACAGTCTGATAATTTTCGATTAGTCTAGAGAGGTGGCTTCGACGATCAAGGTCGAACTCAGAAAAAAGATCGTCTAGGAGAAGCATCGGCTTTTCCGCTTCATCCGTCAGAAACTCTAGCTCAGCAATTTTGAGAGCCAAGATGGCGGACCGACATTCTCCCCTAGAAGCAAAGCTGGCCATTGGCTTATCGTTGAGATGAAAAATCAGATCATCACGATGTGGGCCAAAAAGTGACCTCTTTGACCTAATCTCTCGCCAAACATTTTGCTTGATCGCTTCCTCAAGTCCCTCGGGGGCAGAATTTTCATACTCAATCTGTAGTTGATCTTTCGAATTGCCAGAAACTGATTGATAGAGAGAGCTCAAGCGCTTATTTAACTTTTTGAGGGCCGAAATCCTCGTCTTGACGATAGATTGACCAAGATTGATAAATTCTTTGTTCCAGAAATCAAGCTCATCAGTCTGGGCACGGTGCTCAAATATTTTCTGAAGTAGAGAATTCCTCTCCGCCCTGACTTTTTCAAAGGCCATCACCTCCTTGAGATAGTGCCGCTCATGTTGGCTAATCATAATATCCAAGAAGCGCCGACGCAACCTAGGGGAACCATTGATCAGCATTATCATCTCCGGTGAGAAGATGACGCTCTTCTTGGTGCCAATAAAATCAGATTGTTTACGAAAAGCACCCTTCTCTTTGGTTCGAAGGAGGAAAGTCGGCATACTTTGGATGAAGACTTCCAGGTCGTCTGCCCTAATCCTGGCAAAGTCATTGTCGATCATGACCAAATTTCTCTTGTCATCCTCGCGAAAAGAGCGGCAGGCAGAGACAAGGTAGATGGCCTCTAAAATATTGCTCTTGCCTACACCATTTTTGCCGATAATAGCAGTAACCGGAGAGAGCTCAAGTTGTAAGTTTTTGTGGTTACGAAAATTTTCGAGTTCAATAATTTTGAGCATAGTTTCAGAGGTTCTGAGTTTCAGAGGTTCTGGGGTTCCGCTCTGTCCCTCAGTCCCCTAGTCCATCTGAACCTTTTATTAGCTTTCTAGCTTCAGTGGCATGATGATATAGGTGTAGCCCTCATCTTTTTTGGATTTGAAAACTCCAGCCGAGGCATTGTCATTAAACCCCAAGACAATTTGGTCGTCTCCTGCGACAGCCAGAAAGTCGAGAATGTAGCGTGCGTTAAACGAGATCTCGAGAGCTCCGCCGCTGACTTCGGCCGCAATCTCTGATTTTGCTGAACCAGCCTGTGAAGCTGCTGATAGAATCGAGAGTCCTGTTTCTCCTACGACGACCTTAATATTGTTGTTGGCTGTGTCTTTGGCAAAAAGAGAGGACATTTTCACGGCCGAAACGAGCTCAGCTAGTTTGACTGTGGCTTTGACCTTTGAGCTATTTGGGATAATCGCTTGGTAGTTTGGATAAGTACCCTCAATCAAGCGTGATGTGATATGGGTGTCTCCAATAAGGAAAGAGACTTGGCTGTCGGAAGACAAGATTTTGATCTCTTCAATGTGCTCGCTCGACGATAAGATTCTCAGCACCTCAGTCATAGTCCGCCCAGGAATAATCATATGGTGCTCTGCAAATTTGGCGGCCAATTTGATTCTCTTCTCCGCCAAGCGATACGAGTCCGTAGCCGCTAGGATTAATTCGTCCTCCTTGACCGAGAAATAAATACCCGCCAGAACTGGCCTAGTCTCGTCAGTCGCTGGAGCAACCGCCACCTTCTTGAGCGATTCGATAAATAGGGCCTTGGCAATAACCACTGGCTCAGCCTTGGGCGCCTCTGGGATGGTGGGGAACTCTTCGGCAGCTATTCCCTGAATCTTGGCCTCAAAATGGCTCGATTTAAGCTCTGCCGATGTCCCGGTAGTTGAAATCTCAATAGATTCGTCTTTGTTGTTTAAAACAAAGTCAGAGAGAAGTCTAGCAGGAAGTGTAATCTCTCCCTCTTCTTCTACCTTTCCTATTGTCTGTGTAGTGATCCCAACCTCAAGATCAGTGGCTGAAAATTTAATTTTTCCCTTCTCGGCCTTGATATGAATATTGGACAATACCGGCAACGTAGTCCTGGCTCCTACGATACGACTGGTCGCACCCAAAACCTTGGCGATATTTGACTGCAAAAGCGTTACTTTCATTTCTTCTCCTGTTTTATACTTATCCACTTTTTTACTAATACTTGTGTCTAACTGAATATTTTAATTACTTAATTGTTCTCTTCTGGACTACCATATTTTGATTACTGTTTTTGCTTGTGGAAAAGTGTCTATTATCCTCTTTTGATTGTGTACAATCTCTCAAGTTATCATCAGTATTTTCAAATCCTTTACCTAGGACTCTCGACGTTTATCTTTTTCCCCAATTTTTCCCTAGGTTATACCCTCTCTTTTTCCACAGTGGCTTGAAGATATTATTGTCTCTAGTAAATAACTTTTCCAGTTATCCCCTCTGTCCACACCCCTTATTACTACTACTGCTTATAAAGCATATTGTATATCTAACCCAGAAACTGGAATTTAGGATTTGGATCCCCCAAAGGGGGATGACACCAAAGGGCGTCAGCTATAAGAAGTAAATATTCTATCTTTTATCACAGTCAAATCTTCTTTTAATCTAGGATCAGTAGCAATAGATTTTCCTATCTTTTGTTCACCATGCATTATAGTGGAGTGATCCTTGCCACCCATTTTCCTGCCTATCTCTGGGTATGAGAGCCCACATTCACTTCTAAGAAGGTACATTGTGATTTGTCTTGGAAAAACTAATTCTTTTGTTCTTTTCTTGCCAAGCAAATCTTCAATTGGGATTCTGAAGTACTTATGAACTTCTCTAATCACTAATTCTGGAGTGATGTGTTGCTGCTTCTCTTCTATAATTGAGTCCAGTATTTTGGCTGTTTGTTCCATATTTAATTCACAGTGCATCAATTCGCAGGTGGCCAGGACTTTATTGAGGGCTCCTTCGAGTTCTCGGACTGAGGATTTTACTTTTTCGGCTATGAAAGTAATGATTTTGTCATCAATCTTGAGATTCATGCGTTCTGCTTTTTGTCGCAGAATTGCTTCTCTGGTTTCTAGGTCTGGATGGCCGATATCACAAACCATTCCACCTTCAAAACGAGTCTTCAGTCGTATTTCTAATCCCTTGATATCCTTGGGAACACGATCAGAGGTGAGTACTACTTGTTTCTTGTTTTGATGCAAATGATTGAAGGTATGAAAAAATTCATCCTGAGTTTGCTCCTTGGTGGAGAGAAATTGGATATCATCAATGAGAAGGAGATCTACTGTTCGGTATCTATTTTTGAAATCCTTGGCCTTACCAAAACCAGAACCCACAGCCTGAATAAAATCATTGGTAAAGGTCTCTGTTGAAACATAGAGAACCTTTTTGTCTGGGAATTTTTTGAGGTAGGCGTGTCCAATTGCTTGCATCAGGTGAGTTTTACCAAGTCCAGAGTCGCCATAAATGAAGAGTGGGTTGTATTGAGTGCCTGGTTTCTCCGATACTGCTTGGGCTGCGGCGAAGGCAAGCTGATTGGAGGGCCCAACCACAAAATTATTGAAAATGTAGTTGTCATTGAGTGAAGCATTCTGTGGCAAAGGGACTGGAATTTCTCTATCCACAGTTATGGCTGGTTTATCCACAGGCTTGTGGATAATTACCCCAGATTCCAGATCTACTACCTGGTCGGGGTCAGGATTGGCTATTTTGAATTTGATATTAAGAATAGGCTCATCCACCTGTTTTTGGAGGGCCTTCTGGATCTCTTTCAGGTGCTTCTTTTTGAGCCAGTCCTCGACGAAGAAAGTAGGGACTCCGATCGTGAAAATACCCTTTTTGTATTCGAAGATGAAGGTTCGCTTGAACCATGTCTCGAAGTTTGGCTTAGAGAGGGTGACCTGTAGTTCGCCCAAAGTGTTTCGCCAGATTTCTGCTAGATCCATAATTATCCAATCAGTTATTTTCCAGTCGTAGAAAATATAACAAGTTATCCACAAGCAGTGCAATGGTAGGGGCTTCGAGGCTTCTGTTAGCAGCTCCGGAACGGCTAAAATTTTTAATTGCCCAAATTTCTCGTTTGTCATCCCGTACTGTGGCTTGAGATACGGGATCTTGATTTATTGTATCCAAGATTCCTGGTCTCAAGCTGCTGCCAGGAATGACTACAAAAGGCTAAATTTAAACAACTGCGAAAAGGGTTGCTTTTCTCTCACTTTCCTGTTATTATCCCTCTGTTATGTCAACAGTAAGAACTTACCAACCAAAGAAAAGACACAGGCAACGCGTTCACGGGTTCCTGAAGAGGATGGCCACACTAAACGGCCGTCTCGTTTTGAGTCGCCGCAGAGCCAAGGGCCGCAAAGAACTCGCAGTATAAAAATGAGCAGAGATAGCTCATTTTTTTATTCTTTATAAAATCCTTTTTTCTGGAGAGCTATTTTGCTTGGCAATGAGCGCAAGAAGTGCTATGGTTTCCCTATGCTACCGAAGAAAAATAGAATAGTGGCCAAGGACTTCAAGAAGCTTAAACTCTTCAAGAAGGGTACTGTGTCGGGCAAGCTCTCTTTCAAACTCAGGGAGACAGACCAGAAAAGCCCTTCGAGATTTGGTTTTGTTGTCTCCAATAAGATCAGTAAGCGGGCAACTGATAGAAACGCCCTGAAGCGAAAGCTTCGCGCTATCGCCCAGGCAATATTGCCAGAAGTAGGCCAAGGCAAGGAGATTATAGTGTTCGTCAAATCTCCTTTTACTAAGCCGTACAACTTCGAAGAGGTTCAGACAGAGCTTATTCGGGGCCTGGCTAATTTGGGATTAGTTGATGTTCGTAAAAATAATCGTTAGAATAATCGAGTTGTATCAGCGGACCTTGAGCCCAGATCACGGATGGCGCAAAAGCCTCTATCCTGGCGGGTACTGTAAATACAGCCCGACATGTTCTGAGTATTTCAAGGAGGCGGTGATCAAGAAGGGGGCTTTGCGTGGATCTGCTCTTGGAATCTGGCGAGTCTTGCGTTGCAATCCCTGGAGTAAGGGCGGGAAAGATCCGGTTCAATAGTCAGGAGCTTACAGCTTATAGTTCGTAGTTAAAAAATAACTAACTGAAAAAATATATTAGGAATTCATCATGAAAGAATTTTTCTTTGTTCTACTTTATCAACCGCTCTACAATTTGCTGATCTTTCTGGCGTGGCTTGTGCCTGGTCATTCTATTGGTTGGGCTATTATCGTCCTGACCATACTAATTCGTTTGGCCTTGCTCCCCTCTTCTCTCAAAGCCGCTCATTTTCAGGCCAAGAACAACAAGCTCCAGCCTCATGTGAACAAAATCCGCAAGGAGATTACTGACAAACAAGAACAGGCCAAAGCAATCATGGAGCTTTACAAGACTGAGGGCCACTCCCCTATGGGCTCTTGTTTGCAATCATTGATTCAATTGCCAGTGCTGATCGTGCTCTATAATGTTTTTCGTAGCGGTCTCAATGAGACAGGATTCAAGGATTTGTATTCTTTCACCCCTCATCCCGACACGGTCAATACTATGTTTTTCGGCATGAATATAGTCCACCCAGATCTATGGGCGCTACCAATCATTGCCGCCGCTCTTCAATTTGGCCTCTCGTGGCTGATGATGCCGAAGAAGATCGAGGGCGCACCCGACGATCCAGCTGCCGCCATGGCCAAACAGATGCTTTTCTTGGGCCCGATCATCACTCTATTCTTCGGTCGAAGTATGCCAGCCGCTCTTGTGATTTATTGGATTGTGACGACTCTCTTTAGTCTCGTGCTCCAGTACTATGTCAACAAGCAGATTCATGCGACCCCGCTAGTCAATGATGGCGCAGTTCGTCTGCCAGCTCCAAAAATTGAAAAAGAGGAGCCAGTCAGAATTGAGAAGCCAGGCAAGAAAGAGATGCTTTATAACATCATGAACAAACGCCTCGACAAGCAGGAAAAAAAATCAGGCGTGAATGTGACGGTTCGCACCAAGAAAAAATGGTGATAGTAGTTGGGAGCTAGGAGCTAATAGCTGAGAGCAACAAAAAGAGCTCGCATAGTAGCAAGCTCTATTTTTGGCGGAAGGTAGAGGATTTGAACCTCTGAGGACATTGCTGCCCAACTGGTGTTCGAGACCAGCGCGATAAACCTTCCTTGGTCTGTAAGCGATTCTATCAGAATGGAGCTTGTTTTTCCAGCATGGGATACAATGATATAATTAGGATTCTGAATATAAACGAGATTATTATGGCAAAGCGAACAGAGGTTGTATCAAGAGAACGGAAAGCGGTAGAGGAATTTTTTGATAGAGAAATTACCGATATTCCCGAACTACCTAATTGGGTTACTAACGAGCATATAGCGCATTGGGAAGATAACCTATTCTGCCTTCATTATTTACCTGCTATTTCGCTCGATCATGACCTTGACTTGCCTGATTGGACTGATAGACCGGCCAAAGCTTTCTATCAGAAAATCAAGGAGGGCAAACTGCATCCGAAGGCAAAGGAATTGACTGGCAAGTGGATATTGATTGATGGACGAGACAAACCAGAGCAGAGAGTGCTTTGGTTTTCCGCAACTGATGCCAAAATAGTGCAAAGATTGTTCTTTGATCCGAAGAGTCACCTTCGCCGATGGCAGAAACAACAACATGAAAAAGAATATTTGAAAGATCAGCTTAATCAGAGAGGCTTTGGCTCGCGATATTGTCTGACTCCTGCCGATATCCATGAGCTCAAACCGTTCACCGCCGATTTTCTCAAGCTCGGCCCAGAGTCAACGATTCGTTTGCCATATTTCATTGAATTTAATTATCTTGGCAATACGGCCTATCCGCAGTGGCGGACGACCAAGACCTGGGAGTGGTTTCAGGATCAGATGGATGATGGCTCTCATTTGGCCGGTGGCTGCCAAAGTGTCGGAATCATGGGCTGGGATCCAGCCGATCATTGGAGCACGATTTTGGGCTTTAGAGTAGTAATCGAGCTATGAGCGACAAAGCAGCCAAATCTCTACCGGTCTGGTTCTTCACCAACGAGCGAATTGGCAATTTTTTTTCTCAAATATGTGAGAAAAGACGGATTCAAAAAGTGTTTTCAATAGGAGGTGCGGGAGACTTTGCTTT
>CAZGJE010000029.1:0-8813 GCA_964526355.1 uncultured Candidatus Saccharibacteria bacterium | reverse complement strand
TAGGCCAACGAATACTAAACGATTAAAAAAGAGTGCATATTGGGCTAGGGCCGGTAAATCAGACAAAAAAGCAGATATGATCCATAACCCTATCGCTGAGGATAAGATGGCGGAGACGCGAGAAGACTCGAGCTTTTTACCATTAAAATAGATTACCAGGCCGATGGCGATACAAGACAGAGAAATTAAGGGACCTAAAACTAGATCGTAATCGTGCACAACCCTCCTAAAAATTTGTTATTTCTTGACTACTAATTTTGGTTTTGTTTTTTCGTGATCAAGCTTGAATAGGCCAGTAGCATATGAAGATATGTCGATTTTGATGTCTGCATATTCAGGGTCAGCTTTGTAGGATGCTGCATAATCACTACTTGATTTCAATAATTGCTTTAGAATTATATCGTGAAATATTGTCTTCTTCTCAAGCATTTTCTTTGGTGAATAGCTAATGCCGTCTTTTAATTCTACTAATACGTGAAACAACTGGTGTTGCGTTTTGTCATAGGTCGTTGCTAATTTAAAGCTATGTATGTCTGTGGCCTTTTTATCACTAAGCGCTGGGTAAATTTGTTCTGGGAATATATTGGCACCAGCAATAATAAAGGTGTCGTCCCGTCTCCCAAAGCAGTAAACAAAAGGTTGTTGCCAAATCATATTCTCAGATAGTCCAGAGTCTGCTAATTGCTTCCTGTAATCGTAGCCATGCGCTTTTAGAATAGACTCCATTTTTCTGAAACCGATAACTCCTCCTCTGTCGTGGATGTTGTATCTAGCTAGAGGAGTAGCACTTTTTGTGGTAAAAACAATTTCGCCGTCTAATTCTTCAATAAAGAACGAGCCTGGGTTATATTGGAACAGTGTGGGGATAACATCTTCTCTACCGAATAATTCTTTGCGTATTTTTTTATCATTCTGGGCGATTCCTCTTATAAGATTTGTCAAAGATGTGGCGAAACCAAGCATGCCTCCGTCAGATGTGCCGAAGCCATCAAGGATATCGGTCAGATTATGCTCTTCTCCAGATATCTTTTTATTAATAAAACGTCTCCATTCCATTGTGTGACCTTCACCAGCTATAAACAGTTTAAGGTTAAGCTTGCGTATATCGATCCCAGCCTTCTCAATTTTATCAAGAATCGATCTACAAAAAGTTGGGTAGGACCAAATTACTGTTTGATCGTAATGTTTCGAGAGAGACTGAATGCAATATATAATGCTATCGAGATTATCACCGCAAGTAGCCAGGGTGAGGTTTCTTTTCTGAGTTAGCGCTCTCGCTAAAACATTGACGGTATGGCCAGCTATCCATGGGCCCATCGCAAACGCGTTAATAAATAGAGAAGATTTTTTATCAATTTCCCAATATTGCCTCATGTAAAAATCGAAGATTAAAGGCAAAAATTCTTCATATTGGTAGTAACGAGGCCATATAGTGGGCGCATCTGTAGTCCCAGAACTAAGAGAGATACTGTAAAGGTTTTCGCCGGCCTTTACTATATTTGTTTCATTGAAGTCATACTCGTTAATATAATTGTATTTATCGATTACTGGAACTTTCTGCAAATCCTCGGCAGTTTGTACGGATTCTGGGTCGAAATGGACTGATTTAAGAAATTTCGAGTATGCCGGTATCGTGGCCACCATTTCTTTGAAGACACCCAATGCGCTTCTTTGCCCTATGGCTTCCCACACCTCCGCAGGCGTCTCATGAAAAAAATTTACAGCCTTATCATAATCGGATAAAATCTCGGCTATCGTTGGTTGTTTTTTTTGTTCTTCCATACTACTCAATTCTCGTATTAATTACTTTATTGTTAATAAAAAATGCAGATATTAGGCCTATAATACCACAACCCGTAAGGACTGTGAACGCCAGCTGGTATTCCAACGTGATAGAGGCAATAATTGCGATTCCGATAAGTGAACCCATCTGTTGCAAAGTGTTGAGAATGCCGGAGGCACTACCGGAATTTTCTGTAGGCGCAGAGCCAAGAATTGCGGCAAAGATTGAAGTCATGAGGAAGCCGCTACCTGCAGAAATCAGGGCTAGCCCTGGCAAAATGCCGACCGCATATGAAGTTGCTGGATTTATCTGAGTCAAATATGCGAGTCCGAGAACTATGAGGATCGAACTTAGGAATCCGCCCATCCTCCAACTCTTAAGCTGTCCACCGATGCCAGAGAAAATTCCAGTGATGATTGGTACTGGTACGAGAGCAAGGCCGGCCTGGAGTGAATTCCACTTCAATATGTCCTGAAGATAGAAGGTGAGGACGAATGACATTCCGATCAGCGCTACCATCGATGTGAAGCTTAGGATATTGGCGGCAGTAAAGGTTTGATTTTGGAATAGGTGAAAGTCGACAAGCGAGTTCTTGATTTTTCTTTGATAGAAATAGAGGATTACCAAAAGTAGAAGCCCGAGAATTATGTAGAATCGACTAATCTGAGCGAAGGACAAGACGATAATCGCCAGTGCTGAGAGTAGTATTAGCATGCTGCCAAAATCAATTTTCTGCTCAACTTTTGGAATCTCGGGGATATATTTCTTGGCAATAATTAAGCCAATAATCACAAGTGGTACGTTAATTAGAAACACGAGATGCCAGCCATGGAAATTGCCAAATTCGAGATTGGCAAGCATACCACCGAGGACTGGTCCGACTAGCATACCTCCAGCAAAAGTGGCGGAGGTGACGGCAAATGCCTTTTCGCGCTCTTTCCAGAGATTGGCTATGATAATCATCGGCATTGTATATAGTATAGCTGTGGCGATGCCCTGGATTGCACGAAGGGAAATCAAAATCGGAACATTGTTTGTAAATCCGAGCAGTAGGGAGCTGAGGCCGAAGACAGAGAGGCCGATAAGGTACAATTTTTTCGTCCCTACTTTGCTGCCCAGCTTCCCCATAAATATTAGAAGTGCGACCAAGGCAAGAGTGAAGGCATTTGGGAGCCATTGGGCTGTCGTAATCGAAATACCGAGCGTGCTTGTGATTTTGGGCAGGGCCACATTAAGAGCGGTGCTATCTATAGCACCCAAGAAATCAGCAACCGCTAAAGCGGTAATTATCAGAGTCAGATTATATTTATTTTTCATCTGGAATCAGAATCGTATTGGGATCAAAGGAAACATATTCAGGCGCAACTTTTACTGGCAAATCTAGCGCAACTCGTTTGGCCGCTACCACTGTCATGGCCGCAAGGATGTAACTAGCCGAAATTGGTTGTGGATAATGTGCCTGTCGTCCCTCAGCAACATCGAGTGCTACTTTTTGAACATAAGGAGGCATCAGTTTCATGAAAAAATCGATGAATTTTGTGAAGGCCTCTTCGTTGTCAATCTTGTCTAGGGGGGTGCGGGGATTTAGCCCAATCATTTCTTCGTATGAAATGCTTTTCGGAGTAAAAATCTGAAGCATAGCGCCCCAGCCAACGTCGGTCGGCTGAATTACGGTGTGATGGAACTTCTTCGCGGCTCGGTGAAGGGCGATAACAGCTTGGGCTGCGTCTGGATCGATAGAATCAACGACAATATCGGCTTTACGCGATATTTTGGCAGCGTTATCAACAGTGATGAAGATGGGATATTTGCGAATATGGGCATGGGGATTAATCGCCTTGATTTTGTGAGCGAGGGCATCAACTTTGTATCTTCCAACATCGCGCCAGCTATATCCCTGTCTATTATTGTTGGATAATTCAACAGTATCGCCATCGACGAGTATGAAATTTTCAAATCCAATGCGAACAGCAGAGAGAGCGATCTGGGAGCCTACGCCACAGCCAGCAATGAGCAATGTAGTATTGTTGATCTTCGTCTGCTCTTCTTCGGTCAAGAGCCCCAAATTTCTAGAGCGGTGCTCCTTGCGGAAGGAGGCCTGGTCCATTTTTTCCATTGGAAAAAGGATTTATTAATATATAAATGTAATGTACAAGATATTGTATTTATTTACAATTACTTGACTGATCAATTCTAGTTTGATTCGGAAGCAAAACTATCCACAGTATTTATTAATTAATTATATTTTGTGCTCAAATCTACTTTTGACGGCCCGGTTCTCCGATGGTAATATATCAAGGTTGACAAAATGCTAGCCACTGTCAGCTCGGAAATTTCAAATAGATTTGTCTAGAAGAAATTTCTAGAAACCATATCAATGGTTTGAAACAAATAATCAATCTTCGGACTGATTTTTTATTTCTGCCATTTGACCCTGAACGCTTGGCGTGCCATATCGGCACGCCGGTTTTCGTGTTAATAGCACATTTTACTTGACCAAGTACACAAAAGATTTTACTATCTAGACAGATTGGTGGGCGAAATTTTCTGCTCACTTTAGAACCATTTCAAATTCTGCGAGGAGGAAAGTAGATGTTTAGACACATCACTATCCTGTCACTGACCATCGCCTTCGCAGCGATGGCTGTACTATTTATCCTCTCTGGTTGTGGCGGGAGCGGAAGTAAAGTTGCGGTGCCGATGCTAAGTGGGGTGGCAAATATTAACTCTAACGCTCCAAAGCCGCATATAGGGCTGCTCTACAACGGAGGTAGCTCATTTGCTACTTACTCTTCTGCGGCCATGCCTTGCTCTTCGTCATCCTGGAGGGATGTTAACTGGTCTATTCCATTGCCGCAAACCGGAGCGCATAAGCTTTATTCCATCTGTGTCTTCGACGATCTTGATAACAACGATGAGTACACGGATAGCCATGAGCTGCTTGGCTTCGCGATGAGGGGAGGCAACTACCTTTATCTCAAAGATGATAACGATGGTACCTTCAGTATTATCAATGGGGCGTATGGTGTTGTCTTCCCGGACGCTTCGCAATGCGCGGGCAAAGATGTGTATGTCGATTGTCTTTTTCTGCGATCCAGATTAGAAGGTAACGAACAGCAGGTCTTCCAGGCCGTCCGAAAGTTCTCAGATCCATAGTCATGACCGTCGTCTGCAACCTATTGTGGGTATTGGCGACGGTCATTTTATTTACTAAAATGAGGCTTACCTGTCGGAACCTATTGACAACCAAACTAGATTGAAATAGTATGTTTAGAACATGGCAAGAGCCAAACACAAATTATTCAAGTACAAACAACGCTTGGAGATAGGCTTGTGCCAAAAATCGCTGGATGATTGCGGAAGAGTGCGCGGAAAAATGAGATGACCCACTGGGTCATTTTTTTGTTGTCCTAGACATCACGGTACCTTGACAACGTATGGTTCTGGTAAGGAGGGCCTCCGATGTATGTATCGCTCGTAGATTTCAACACCTACATCACTAAGATCAGTCTCCGGGGGTTCTCTGACGAGCTTTCCGGTCTGGTCCAGAGGACTGCCAACTTCGCCGACGAAGTCTTGGTATCTCCTCGTCGTGACGGTCGCAAGGCTGTCGGTCACTCGTTGTCCGTTGGCCAAGAATCAATGACTTTTGGCTTGTCGCCATTAGCCGAATGTGTCGCTATCGGACATGACTTCATCGAAGATGGCAAACTCAGGATGCCGGATGGTGAGCTTATCCCGATAGGCAGAGATTATCTCGAAGAGTATTTCGGTCCCGAATACGGACCGCGAATAGCCTTCGGCATCGATGCAGAGACTGTTTATCCTTGGGAAGAGGAAGACCGGACTATCTATTACGCTCGTTTCCTGGGAGCTGTAGCCCAATGGTGGGAGCTTCTACCAATCCGTCTCCTCGATCGCAAGATCAATCACATGGATCCCTACAATGGGAACCCGGTCAAAGAACTCGCTAAATGCGAGGAGACGCTTGGGACTTTCCGCAAGGCCATGGAAGAAGGTAGCGAGTTTCTCCCGGACGAAGTCCAAGTACGTTTTGCTTATCACCTTCATCAAACAGTGTATATGGCCGAAATGCGTGTACCTGAGTTGATTGAAGCTATCCGTCTGACCAACCCCTCGCATTAGCGGGGGGATTTTATTGTCTAGAAAAGAGCACATGGTTCTGGTATAAATTAATTATGAAAGAAATTGCCAAAGCATATGATCACAATCAAGTCGAAGCCGAACTCTACAAAATGTGGGAAGAATCGGGTTATTTTAAGCCAGAGGTGAATCCTGATGGTGAACCCTATTCTATTATAATGCCGCCGCCCAATGCCAACGGCTCCCTTCATTTAGGGCATGCCGTATTCATCACGATCGAAGATCTGATGGTTCGATTTGCTAGACTGAACGGCAAAGCTGCTCTTTGGCTGCCAGGCGCCGATCATGCTGGATTTGAAACCCAAGTAGTATTTGAGAAGAAATTGGAGAAAGAGGGCAAGAGTCGCTTCGATATGTCTCGCGAGGAACTCTACAAAGCAACACTTGAATTTACCTTGAAAAACAAAGAAGTGATGGAGTCTCAGTTGAAACGCCTTGGCGCTTCTTGCGATTGGGAAAGAGGAAAATTCACACTCGACCCAGATATTATCGCGACCGTCTATCAGACTTTTGTCGACTTGTATAATGATGGCTTGGCTTATCGCGCTTCTCGACCGGTCAACTGGTGCACCAAACACCAGACCTCACTATCAGATCTAGAAGTTAAATATGAAGAGCAGGTCGATCCACTCTACTATATAAAGTATGGTCCGCTCGTCCTGGCTACCGTCCGCCCAGAGACGAAATTTGGTGATACTGCAGTGGCTGTCAACCCGAACGACGCAAGGTATAAGGATTATGTTGGCAAAGAAATTGAGATCGAAACTGTCCTCGGTAAGGCCAAAATTAAAGTTGTTGCTGACGATTATGTTGATCCCAAATTTGGCACAGGCGCAGTCAAAATCACTCCAGCCCATGATCCGAACGACTTTGAAGTGGCCAAGCGTCATAATTTGGAAATTCGGGAAGTTATAGATCAATACGGTCGTCTGAACGAAAAGGCTGGTCCTTACAAAGGCATGAAGGTCAAGGAAGCCCGTCTCAAGGTCGCAGAGGACATGCAGGCCAAAGGGTTGATAGAGAAAATTGATGAAAAATACACTCATACTGTTGGCAAATGCTACAAATGCGGGACCGTGATTGAGCCGAGAGTTTTGCCTCAGTGGTTTATTGCTGTGAACGAAAAAGGCAAGAAATCGGGCAAAACATTGGCCAAGGATGCGCTGGATGCAATTGACACTGGCAAAACGAAGTTTGTAACCGAGAAATTTGAAAAGATATACAGACATTGGATGACCAATATTCGAGATTGGAATGTCTCTCGTCAGATTGTCTGGGGTATTCAATTACCTGTTTGGTATTGCAAATGCGGCGAGACTATTGTCACCAACGGAGAGATACCAGAGCGATGTCCAGAGTGTAATTCGACGAAACTTGAAAGAGATCCTGACGTTTCGACACCTGGTTTTCCTCGGGTCAATGGCCATTTGCGACGCTGAAAACGACTAAAACGGCTGATTTTGATAAATTTTATTCAACTTCAGTAATGGAAACCGGCTGGGATATTCTCTTCTTCTGGGTTGCACGTATGATGATGTTAGGTCTTTACGTGACGAATAAAGTGCCATTTGAAAACGTTTATCTGCACGGCTTGGTGCGCGACAAAGATCGCCAGAAGATGAGCAAGTCCAAGGGCAATGTGATCGACCCGCTCGGCGTGGCTGATTTGTACGGCTCCGATGCAGTCCGCATGACTCTTGTTTTCGGTACCTCTGCCGGTAGCGACGCAGTCATTTCAGAAGAGAAGATCCGTGGGATGCGGAATTTTTCAAATAAGATTTGGAATGCCTCTAGGTTTACGATATTGCGGGTCACTGGCGGCGATGTTCAAACAGGAGAAATTGGTGAAGAGTCGATCGATAACTTGACGATTAACGAATCAATTCTAACCGAAGCAGACAAGCAAATACTGGAAAAGCATGCCAAAACTATTAAGTCAGTGACCAAAAATATTGAGAAATATAATTTTTCTTTTGCAGCGGAGGAAATATACGCTTATTTCTGGCATGACTTTTGCGACGTGTATATAGAAGCGACGAAGGCCCAAATGTCGGGAGCTGACTCCAAACCAGAGACAACAAATCCCCAACTAACAGAGAATACTAAGAAAATCCTCATCAAGATCATTGTTGAATCCCTCCAGATGCTGCATCCATTTATGCCTTTTGTGACAGAAGCTGTCTGGCAAGAGCTTCGCAAAATCAATCCAAGCCTAAAAGACTCAATCATGATCTCGAGCTGGCCAAAATAGTTATCCATTTTGACAGATTAATCAGGTTCGATTACTATGGTTTCATCAAGAATAATTGAAGGGAAGAAATGAACCAAAATACAAAAACTTTTCTGATCGTGGTCGCTGTAATCGTAGCTATCGCTGGCGGACTAATCTTTGTGGCTACCAAAGGGGACAAGTCCAAGACTGCGAACAGCCAGCCAGATGACTACAGCGATCAAGTTGGAGCTGTTGCTGGCGCCACCACCGATACCGAGAATTTTTCTACAGACTATATTGAGAAACTAGCTAAGTTCATGTCAGAGAAGGGCATGGTCATGTATGGCGCGTATTGGTGCTCTCATTGCCAAGATCAGAAGAAGCTCTTTGGCAACGCCTTCCAATATGTCGACTATGTCGAATGTGATCCTCAGGGTCCAAGTGCCAACGAGGCAGAGTGCACCGCAAGGAATGTCACCGGCTACCCTACTTGGATATATAACAGTACTCAATACTCCGGTCAAAAGACTCTCTCGCAATTGGCTCAAATTGTTGGTTTCAATCAAACTGACACTGCTACGCCGGCCCCCGCGAACTAACACTGGGGATAACCTTGTCTGAAAGTCAAAGGTCAAAAGTCAAAAGTCAAAAGTA
>CAZGJE010000028.1:0-8941 GCA_964526355.1 uncultured Candidatus Saccharibacteria bacterium | reverse complement strand
AGAATATGGGGTATCTTGGCCCGGGTAATCATAGTCCTTTTGATTGGCCTAAGCCTGGCTGGCATATATCAGCTTGGTATGTTTTTGCAAGGGAATAATATCGACATCAAACAATTTAATCTACAAAATCTAGATCAGCTCAAGGCCCAGCTAGAGCAGAGCTACTCCCTACCGACAAATTAGACAAATAAAAGAAGCCAGGATAAGTCCTGACCGGGATCGAGGCTGGCAGAGTAAGACTTTGTCAGCTTTTTCTGAAAAGAAAGTGGAAGAGAAAGTATATCCCTATCAACAAAGTGGCGCAAAGTGAGACGCCGACAAAGATGAGATACAACCACTCCGGGGTTAACACTACCGTCGCGATAATGCCAAAGATCAAAAAATAGTTTACAAAACTCATGGCAGTTCTCCTAAAGTCTTGGTACTGTCTTTATACCTAATTTGAGATCGAAAGTAAAACCCTAAGAAGGAGCAGAGGCTTTTTCTTCTTTTGTTTTATCTAAAATAGATTTGATTTTATTTACAACATCAAGCGGCAAGGTTTCAGATTTGGCAATATAGTCAGCAGCCCCAAAGCTTATGCCCTGTCTTTTCTTTGTTTCGTCAGAGAGTGCCGAGAGCACAATGACGGGGATGCTAGCCGTCTCTGGATCTGCTTTGATTTGTTTGAGTACATCAAAACCGTTGATCTTGGGCATCATAATGTCCAAGAGGACTATGCTTGGTTTTGAAGTTTTGACCTGAGTCAACGCCTCCTCACCATCGCGAGCTTCGACTACGATAGCGCCTTCGGCTCTTATGCGAGCGACATACATTTCAAGTAACATCGGATCATCATCAACAATCAGCACTACGTTTCCTTCAAGCATGTCTACCTTCCTAATTAATATTCGAGTTCTTCTTTTTTATTGTTTACAAATTTAAGCCAGGAATTGAGCAATTTAATAATTGTTTTGAGCGGAGCTTCGATAATGAAATCTAGAAAAAGAATCGCTGGGTTGAAGGAGGCGAATCTATCAGAGATCTTCCGGCCTATCTTGATGAAAGGCAGGAAGGCCAGCTCCATCACTGTAGTTATAGCGTCATCACGCGATCGTTTCATCGCTAGCTCGAGAGCTATATTTCTAATCCTGAAAGAAAAGAATGAAACGACGGAGACGAAGAAAAAGAAGAATAGAACGCTGATAATATTGAACTTCAGCCAGACCAGAAGCCAGATGACCAAAGCCAAAATAGACAAAGAAACGAGTGTGTAGATCAGATTGAAAACAGCAAAAGTGGTTGGTTTCCTATTTGAAATCAACGGTACTGGTTTTTCCAATATTCTATCCCCGGAAATTATTTCCGATGCGGTTTTCGAAATAGCCAAATGATTCTTGGCAGGCGGAGTCTTGATGAAGGTGCCCGCTACTAACATGAGAATCGGCGGGAGGGAGACATTGATGATAAGGGAAGTATAGTCAATATGGCCAGAGAACAGTTTATCAAGTGGGACTTCTACAAGGAAGGCCAGCGATATCTTAGTAATAAAAATGAAGATTAGGGCTCTGATGGTGCCCCGCATAACCTTCTCTCTGCCCTTCCTGACCAAGACATCATACTCCTGCATTATGGCGTCATGAAGTACAGATGGCTTGTCCTTCATCCGTTGGATATCAAAATTTTTGGTTGACAACACACTCTTGAGCAGAACAAATGGAGGAATGAAACGTTTTGTGTAACCAATATAATTTCTTCGGAGAGGATGATTGATTACGTGATCTATTTTATTATAAAAAGGATCAAAACTACGGCTTAATTTCTTCAAACCATCAAGATCTAATGTCTGCCAATCTGGATAAACGTTTTTGAGGACCCAATACTCCGCCAAAGCAAAGTCTGGTTTGAAAACTAGACCGTAAATCGCGATCTTAAGCTGAAGTTCATTGTCACCTTCCAGTACCTTGCCCTCAGGAACTTCAAGATTGTTTTTTAGAAAGTTATAGGAAAAATCTATTAAAAGATCTTTTTCGGGCTCTGGCCTAAAGATCTCATCCAGGGCACAGCCAAACCAATCGATGATCTTACGTTGAAGATCGTTTCTCTTGAATCGTCCTGATCTAGCGACATGTAGCACAGCCAAATATCGCTCTACCACAGTTTTGATCGCCGTGACCTCTCCATCGGTAAGCTTCTCGGGATTGAGATAATTAGCCCAGGCCAGCTCGCTTATAAGATCGTTAAAAAGATTTTCGGGATTGATGGTCGGCGAAAGGGCATATTTGCGTCGCAAGATTCTGGTAATAGCATTTTTGAATACCAAATGTTCTTCTTGATATTCAATAGCAACTCGAATCTTCTCATATACAAGAGCCGTCCCGATAGTCTTATCGTTATCTCTCTCAAGATTCTTCGCGCCGGTGAAGAGTCGTCTATATTCATCAAGCAATTTACCCATCTGGCTCGATAAAATTTGTGGCTTCTTTGCGTCCATGCGAACACTATAGCCCAAACTGGCTTTCTTTTCAAACTTGTGTTAAATTGGTACATTAAATTGTATGAAACACATACCCGTATTAAAAAAAGAAATTGTCAGCACTTTTGAAGACCTTCCCGAAGGGGCGGTTTTCGTAGACGGTACACTTGGAGCAGCCGGCCACTCGATCGCCATTGCTATTGAATCAAAAGCCAAAAGCCGAAAAATGAAAATTATCGGTATAGATAAAGACCTTACCGCCTTAGAGATCGCTCGAAATAATATCGATTCAGTAAATTTAAGCGGGAATTTCGAACTGGTCCACGATGATTTCAAGAATATTAAAAAAATATTGGCTGACTTAGGAATAGACACGATTAATGGTGCGCTCCTAGATCTTGGGGTTTCATCTATGCAACTCGATGAGCGATCACGAGGATTTTCATTCAACGATTTGGACCAGAATATTGACATGCGAATGGATCAGTCCGAGGGCAGATCAGCAGCGGAGATATTAAATATATATTCAGAAGAATCTCTAGCCAAAATCCTTAAGAATTACAGTGATGAGAGGTATGCACGAAGCATCGCTCGAAACATTCTCGTATTCCGCAAAGACAACAAAATCAAGACTGTTAGAGATTTCGTCGAAATTATCAGTCGCTCTATCCCGCCAAAAGCGAAGGCAACAAGCAAAATTCATTTTGCCACCAGATCATTCCAAGCGATTCGAATCGAGGTGAATGCCGAACTAAAAAATCTGGATCATGCAATCACTGATTATATTGATCTTCTTGCTCCGGGTGGAAAGCTCGCGATTATTTCCTTTCACTCTTTGGAAGATGAAATCGTGAAAAAGACTTTTCGAAAACTTTCTGGACGCTGCGAATGCCCTCCAAAAATGCCATGCATATGCGGTCAAAACAAAATTATAGAAATTATGACAAAGAAGCCAATCACTGCCGACGACCGAGAAATTGCAGAAAACCCTCGCTCTCGAAGTGCTAAACTAAGAATTGCACGAAAAATATAGGTTTTGGATTCTTAATTAATTTCAAGTTGAACAACAATAATTCAAAAAAGAAACTCTTACTGCATGCATGTTGCGCTCCCTGCCTCACCGCAGTCAACGAGAAATTGGAGACCGACTATAATCCAATAGTTTTTTGGTTTAACCCAAATATTGAGCCTAAAATTGAGCATGCGAGGCGTCTGAGCGTTTTAAAAGAATTTTGCGAGTTGATGGGCCTCGAATTAATAGATGGCGCATTAGACTACGACAGAGAGAACGCCGATTGGCTTGAGTATATACGTGAATCGTCAGAAGAGCCAGAGGGAGGAAACAGATGCAAAAGGTGTATCGAGTTCCGACTTTTAAAAACTGCAAAAAGAGCGACGGAAATGGGGCTTGATTTTGCCACCACTCTATCAGTCTCGCCACACAAAAACGCTAATCTAATTAACGATATCGGCCAGGGCCTATCCCAAGAACCACATATCAATTTTCTAACCGCCGATTTCAAAAAGAAGAACGGATATCTCCGTTCAATCAAACTCTCAAAGAAGTTTGGGCTTTACCGTCAAAATTATTGCGGTTGTCGTTTCAGCCAGAGAAAAATTGATAGCTAGAACTGCTTTACTCTTCGCTCTGATTCGCGCTCTTGCTCCCTTTTCTTCTCGACCGCCCTCTTGTCATACTCCTTTTTCCCACGAGCCAATGCGATCTCGAGTTTTGCCTTTCCACGTTTTAGATACAGCCTCAAAGGTATCAATGCAAAACCGGCCTGGACTATCTTACCGGCCAACTTCTCTATTTCTGATTTGTTTAAAAGTAATTTTTTGGTACGTTGAGCTTCAACCTTGTCAAAATTGAAATTGCCACCAAGCCAGAAGGCTTCGCCATGCAAGAGTTTCAAATATGAGCCGGTCAAGTTAACTTTTCTAGCCCTGATTGCCTTGATCTCTAGACCGGTCAAAACTACTCCGGCTTCAAACTTTTCGATCATTTCGTAATCGAAAAAGGCCTTCTTGTTTAGGATATTTATTTTTTCGCTAGCTTCGATCACTGGAAATCCCTCTGATCGAATCCCATTCTTCATATAGCACAAAAAGGATCCCCGAGACTGGAACTGCTAACAGAGCCCCGGTAATTCCGAGAAGTTTGCCGCCGATAAGGATCGCGACAATAATAACCGCTGGTGGTAACCCAACAGCTTTTTGCATAATCTTCGGAACAATCAAGTTATTCTCTACCTGCTGAAGAACGACATAGAAAATGACTGTAAATAATGTTATCAGAGGAGAAATCGTGAGCGCGACCAAAGCGCCGATTACTGCCGATAAAACCGGTCCGACGACCGGCAAAAACTCCAAGGCACCAGCTATCACCGCAAGAGTTAGGGCATAAGGCAGGCCGATCAAAGAAAGAACAACGTAAACACATGCGCCGATGATCAGACCCAAGATCAACTGACCACGGAGCCAATTACCAACCTTTTGCGATACCTTGTTGACAAGTTCCACGATCATTTCGCGTTTGTTATCTGGGATCAGGCGGCCGAAGTTATTGCTGAAAAATTTCTCGTCAAGCAAGAAGTAGAGAGTCAGCACAATTATTGTGAAAAAAGACACCACGCCGCCGACTAATGTTGTCGTGAAATTTATAAAACTTTGCCCAATGTTACCGAAACCTTGCAGAAGTGAAGAGACGCCATTTTCTAACGAAGGCAGGTGGGACTTGAGAAACCCTAGTTTCCCAGCGTAACTTGGCAAATTATCAATCAACTGCAGACTCTGAGAGATAAGAGGCGGGAAAACTATATAGACAAAGGCGGATATAAACGCCAACATAATAAGGAGAAGCGCCAATACTGCGGGAACACGGCCGATTCGCTTGCTCCAGGACTTGATAACAGGGCGAAAGGCAGCCACTAAAATCAATACGATGAATAATAGCACCAGGATGTCCTTCAGAATGATGACAAGATAAACAAGCCCTATCACAAGAGCAAGTTTGAAAAAGGTTGATAGAGAAATCTCAATTTTTAATCTGTCTGACTTCATAAATTCCTCAATTAGTTTGATACTATTTTAGCATATTTAAACATAAAATCACGATCGCTCTTGGCAATTGTGCTAGCTTCATTTTCGACAATCGCTATTTCCTTGTTTCTCATATTAAGCTGTTCTATGATACCGCCGCGACGTTCGATGGCTGACTTCAAGAGCTGGCCATTACCAAGTACTACTATAGTATAGTCCTGTGTCTGGGAAAATTGATATAGGTCAGAATAAAGAGTCACCCTTGTGCCGTTGACCGCCATCAGGCCAGAGCCAATATTCTTGATCGCATTAACCAAGTCAACTAATTCTGGCGTGGAAAGCTTCCCTTTGATATTCAGAGACACGCCCTGGCCAGAAGTTGGTAGAGAGCCGTTCAATACTTCGAATTTATCCAAATCTGACTGATATTTTTGCCTCAGTTCAAGATTTGATTTTGATACATTTTTGTAAGTATCGAGGTCGCCGGTCAACCTCTTTACTTCTTGCCTCAAGTCAGAATTGGACTTATTTAATTTTGTTACTTCGAGGGCCAACACTGCACTATTTTCTGGCTCAAGCAATAGCTTAGTCTTCTTGGTCGAAACAATTTGTGAAAAAATAATCGCGCTGAAAATAAAACAAACTAGAGAGATTATGATAAAATCATATTTTTTCATATGTTCGATCCCGCCGTATTTACAGCATTATCCGAGGAGCCAGTGTAGATTGGCACCGTGATATCATTGTTTAGATTTACTTCAAATGTCAGTTTTTTATCCGAGCGACGATGATGGAGATCACTCAAAATATTTTGGTCCATGAGTTTCCCGTACATGATCCCCTGAGGTCCTATCGCTTCAACTCGGAACGGCGTAGTTAGTCTTACATCATTGATAAGTATAGTATTTACAATGCAGTCGATCGCAGTATTTACTACGACTCTTTGACCGTTTACCGAAATGGCTTCCGCGCCATTGGCCCATAGTAGATACACAACATCTCTAATATCGGCAGCATGAACAATATTATCCTCTGTGACCGCGCCTGATTTGCTATCATCTAGGTTTACAATAATCCCGACTCCATTTAGTTTAGTAACCCCGGCAGTAGCCTTCTTGAGGTTGAGATCGGAGATTTCTTGCTTACTCAAAACCTTATCTTCATTCAGTTTTTGAAATTCGGCTATCCGCTGATGCAAGCTTTCAATTTCTTGCTTCAACTCTTTTTGTTCAGCGGATAGATCGTCTTTTGTTTCCTTTAGACTTACATACGGAGCTATGGGGTTAGAGACTATCTGAGGCAGAGAACGTACCTGGGCAGAAATTAGCACGCCAAACCCAATGCTCATTATCAGCAAGAGTGACTTGGTGGCAATATTTTTAGAATTATCCGATTTCATTTTCTGGTACCCGCGGCAGGAATCGGACCTGCGACCTAAACGTTAGGAGTGTTTCGCTCTATCCACTGAGCTACGCGGGCAAAATAGTAAAAAGTACAAAGCTGAAAATTAATGAGTAAACACCAGAACTACCAACTCTGTAGGTTTAATTTATCACAAAACGTACCAATATTTAAGAGCCAAACTAAAAAAGTCCCAGGAAGGGACTTTTTTAGTTTGTTTTTGATTTTTATTTGATCTTGACTCGGAGATTCTTGCTTGGCTTGAAGCGTGGCATTTTGGTGGCTTTAATTTGGATTTGGCGGCCAGTTCGTGGATTGACGCCAACCCTCGCCTTGCGTTTGCCGATGTCGAAAGTGCCAAAACCTGTCAGAGTTACTTTGTTGCCGCCGACAAGCTCTTTGGCGATTGCGTCAAGCATTGTCTGGATCCCGACTTCGGCCTCTCGACGAGAAAGACCTGTCTTCCTAGCAACCTCGTTAATTAGTTCGTTCTTGTTCATACTTCCTTTCTCGCCTCCTTATATTCTCTATTTAACCGTTTGGTAGACTCTTTGGATAGAAATTGCCTTTTTAGTGTCGGTGTCGATTTCAATCAGACACGCATTAAAAATTGTGGTTCCTACGGCTACTTTATGCGATTGTGGAAGCGCTGTCAAGAATTGTTTGATTATGATCCCCTTTTCAACGCCAAGAACAGAATCCTTGGGCCCGCACATGCCAAGATCAGAGATATAGGCAGTACCCTCTTCCAAAATAGTTTCGTCGGCAGTTTGGACGTGGGTATGCGTGCCAACGACTGCCGATACCTGGCCGTCCAAATAATGGCCAAGGGCGATTTTCTCGCTTGTCGCTTCAGCATGGATATCAATCAAAATGATTGAATCTCTGTTTTCATCGACAATCTCTTTCGCAACTTTGAAGGGACTCTCCGACAAAACCGGGATGAAAACCTGACCAAGCAAATTCATAATAGTTACTTTGTGACCCTTAATCTCGATATTAACGACGCCTTCACCGGGGCAATTTGAAGGGTAATTGGCCGGTCTTAGAACCTTGACTGACTTATCTTTTAAATATGGGATTATGTCACGATTGTCCCAGATATGATTGCCGGAGGTAAAATAATCGATGCCACTTCGTAACATTTCGTCATACTTTTCCTTCGTCATGCCCTTACCAGAAGAAAGATTCTCTCCGTTTGCTACGACGAAATCGACTTGCTTCTCTTCCCTCAACGAAGGCAGTAACTTGGCAACGACTTGACGGCCAGGTTTACCGACTATATCGCCGATGAATAGAATTTTTATGATTTCTGTTTTTTTACTTTCAGGCTTCAAATTACAGCTTTCAACTTATTTAGCAAATTCTACTGCTCTCGTTTCGCGAATGACCTGAATCTTGACCTGACCAGGATACTGAACTTCCTCTTCTACCTTCTTGGCGATTTCTTTGGCCAACTTAGCGGCCAATAGGTCGTCAACGCTATCGGGCTTGACCAGAATTCTAACCTCGCGACCAGCCTGTATAGCATAAGCTTTTTCAACACCCTCGAATGAAGTGGCAACACGTTCTAGGTCCTCCAAACGCTTGAGATGGAACTGAAGTGATTCTCTTCTCGCACCAGGACGAGCAGAGGAAATTGCATCGGCAATCTGTACGATTGCTGCCTCTGGAGTCTCCATAGGCACGTCTTCATGATGAGCCTCAACGGCGTGAATTAAATCAGCAGGAAGTTTGAATTTGCGCATAATATCCGCGGAGATGACGGCGTGAGATCCAGGAACTTCATGGTCCACAGCTTTGCCAAGATCATGCAGTAGACCAGCCTTTTTGACCAAGGCGGTATTAGCACCAAGCTCTTCAGAGATAAGGCCAGAGAGTCTAGAAACCTCGATCGCGTGTTGAAGCTGGTTTTGGCCAAAAGACGTTCTGAATTTCAGACGACCCAGGACCTTAATAATCTCTAACGGCAAGCCAGTGACGCCTGTCTCATAGGCAGCCTCTTCTCCAGATTTTTTGATATCGGCTGCAACTTTAATCTTG
>CAZGJE010000027.1:3812-8942 GCA_964526355.1 uncultured Candidatus Saccharibacteria bacterium | reverse complement strand
AATGATCATCTCCTATGGACTTGATAATCATCTCCGTGTTTGGTGTCGCGATAAGTGATGGTTTGCTTTTAGCAATCATCTCTTCGATTGAAGACAGAGCCGCTTCCTTGGTAAGAGAATCTATCTTCACTCCCAGTATTTTTGTAATATCCCGCTTCATCTTATAGTCGATTCCCGATGCGCCTTGTAGCCTTTTTTAACAATGTCATCTATTTGTTCCTGAAATTTATCTTTTGAGAATTTATCTGCTTGGGCTTGGCAATTTTCAATCGAAAAGCTCAAAATATCTTCTTCAAATTTTGCAATTGTGGCGTTGATTGACGTTACTGTCTGTTCCGAGAAAAACATGCCTGTCTTGCCAGCGATTACCGTCTCTAGCGTGCCGCCCTTTTTGTATGCGATGACTGGCCTTCCGGCTGCCATCGACTCGACTGGCGTGATACCAAAATCGTCCTCACCTGGAAAGATAAACGCTTTGGCTCGGGCGAAGTATGAGTATAATTCCTGGCCGTATTTAGCACCAACAAGCTTGACGTTCTCCTTTGCGATGGAAGTTAGATAGTCTAGCTGTGATCCCTCGCCTACAATGACGAGCGGCTTCCCATTCGCGTTAAAGGCTTTGACCGCAAGATCAATTTTCTTGTAAGGTTCAAGCCTAGAGGCTATCAGGTAGAATTCTTCCGGCTCGGTTCTATCAGCTTTGATTGCGGCAACATTTACTGGAGGGAAAATCACCGATGAGTCTTTGCGGTAATATTTTTTGATGCGTTTCTTTACATTTTCGGAGTTTGCGATCCACATATCTACCCTCTCGGCTGAGGTTCGGTCCCAAACCCTGATATCATGAATCAACTTTCGCGCAATCAGCCCCTTTATCCCATGGTCAGCGCCACTCTCCTTGAGGTACTCATGGCACCAATCCCAAGCGTAGCGCATCGGCGTGTGGCAATAGCAGATATGAAAGGTATCTGGCTTGGTGATTATCCCGTGTGCGAAGGAATCATTCGATGATATTACGACGTCATACCCTGATAGATCAAACTCTTCGATCGCTTGCGGGAATGAAGACAATAGGAATTTTAGTCTATTCCTTAGAAATGCTGGCTTCTTTTGCAATGAACTAGTGATAACCTGACGGTTCTTAAATTTACCCAGAGTCCCCTTTTCGTCATAAAGTAAGCAAAAAATTGGAGCTTCTGGATAAATCTCGCTGATCGCGAGAAGAACTTGTTGCGCACCGCCAAACTTGGTGAGAAAATCACAAACTATCGCAACTTTTGGCTTCATATGTTTTCCAATTCCGTTAGAAATGATCTTGCTGTCTTCTCCCACGAAAAGTGCTTTGCTCTCTCAAGGGCCAATCCTTGGTAATGCTTTTTGGTTTCGGGATGTTGTATTAAGTAGCTGATTCCCTCGGCGATATCGTCAACATCAAGGGGGTTGACGTAAACAGCGGCTTCGCCGGCAACCTCTGGCAATGAAGATGACTTTGCCGCCACGACAGCAGCCCCGCAGGCCATAGCTTCCAAGACTGGTAGACCAAAACCTTCATAAAGAGTAGGAAAAATAAGAAAATCGGCTTTGACCATGAGGTCCGGGAGTGATTCGTGAGAGATATGACCCGGCATAATAATTTCATTTGCATATGTCGTATCTTTGATTATCGCCTTGTATATCTTGTCATAATTATAGCCTGGTGCCCCAGCTAGAATTAACTTCTGTGGGATATTTAACTCTTTTTTTACCTTAAGAAAGGCCTCAACTAGTCTTTTTACGTTTTTTCTTTCCTCAATTCGTCCCGTAAACAGTATATATGGAGAATCTATCTTTAGTACATCTCTCGGTTTGTCTATCTGGTGAAATATCTTGGGATCGTATCCAAGATGGATTACATCGATTTTGTCTTTGGCTTTTGGATAAAAATCGAGTACATCTTTTTTGGTTGATTCGCTTATACAGATGATTTTTTGGGATTTTGAAATTATATTTGCAAGGACCTTGTTCTGACGTCTGTTTTCTAATCCGCTGTAGGCCTCAGGAAAGTATTTATAGGCGAGATCGTGAATCACCCCCAGTGTCTTACGGGGTGCAAACATCGGTATGGCATCTAAAGGCTGGAGATAAACGTCTGGCATATTTTTACGTATCAAAAGGGGTAAGGCAAACTTGTTCCAGGGGCGTGAAAATTTCGACTTGATCTGAACTACGTGTTTGTAACGAGTGATCTGGTCGGGTAGATCGCTAGCAGCAAAAAGATAGTAGGTATTTTTAGAGTCAATGGCCAGAAGATTCAAAATAAGTTCGAAAACAAAATTTTCGATTCCCGTTCTTTTCTTTACCGTTGCTTTGTTGGCGTCGATCCCAATTATCATAATATTGACCGCTGATTAGTTTTTGGACCAAAGCACTGAGCGCTTAAAGGCTTCCAGATTCTCTATGGCGATGCCAGAGCCCTTGACCACACACTCAGTAGGATTATTTGCTATTTCACACGGAACACCAGTAACCTTTGTAAGTAGCGTATCCAGACTTCTAAGCTGTGCTCCTCCGCCCGTGAGAATAATACCTTTATCCATGACGTCCGATGCTAATTCTGGTGGTGTTTTCTGAAGGACATCCTTGACAGCATTGATAATCTCCAGCAATGGTGCCTTGACGGCTGATACTGTTTCTTCATATGAAATCAATATGCTCTCAGGCAATCCAGAAATAGTATTGGAGCCAGAGACTTCCATCTTTAGCTCTTTCTTCAATGTTTGGGCTGAGCCAATTTTTATTTTGATCTCCTCGGCTGTTTGATCACCGATAATCAAATTATGTTTTTTCCGAATATAATTTGCAATTGCGGCATCGAACTTATTCCCGCCGACTCTGACAGAGGTCGAGGCTACGACATCTCCGAGGGAGATAACTGCTACCTCGCTAGTTCCTCCTCCAATATCGATGATCATGCTGCCGGATGGTGTGGCAATCGGGATACCAGCCCCTAGCGCAGCTGCGACTGGTTGCTTGATTAAGAAGGTTTGTTTTGCGCCAGCTTGGTTGCAGGCGTCGATCACAGCTCGTCGTTCGGTTGAGGTCACGCCTGCGGGAATTGAAACCATAATGTCAGGCTTGAACAGACGGATAGAACCGCTAACCTTGTTGATGAAATATCGAAGCATTGCTTCTGCGATTCGGAAATTCGCGATCACTCCATCTCGTAAGGGGGAGGCGGCTATTATGCTCTCTGGGGTACGCCCAATCATCTTCTTGGCTTCCTCTCCTATGGCCATTATCTTGTTGTCGGCAGCTTGGAGAGCTACTACGCTCGGCTCGCTGATAATGATCCCCTTCCGGGGAATATAGACGCGAATATTGTTCGTCCCAAGATCAATTGCGATTTTTCTAATCATTGTCCTCTTCAATCACCGAAATTCGTTCGATATCCGCCCCTACTGCTCTTAGCTTTTCGTCTATTACCTCATAGCCACGATCAATGTATTCGATATCCTCAATCACTGTCTTGCCTTCTGCCGCAAGGGCAGCTGCGACAAGCGAGGCGCCTCCTCGGATATCTTTACTAGAAATCCGAGTACCAACGAGTTTGTTCGGCCCATCGACAACGAATTCATGAGGATTTAATATTAATGTTTTACCTCTTAATAGCTGAAGCTCCTCGACAGATGCAAAGCGTCCTTCGTAAATAGTCTCGAAGATTCTCGATCGTCCCTCCGCCTGTGTCATAAGTACGGCGTAGAATGACTGTAGGTCTGTGGGGAAACCTGGGTAGGTCCGCGTATCTACATCCTGTGCGAGTAGCTTGCCATGCTTCTCTGTCTGGATATAGGATTTGCCTTCGCGGGTGATAATTTTAAATTTGGCACCGACATCTTTTAGCTTCTTGAATACGAGGCTTAAAGTATTTGGGACAACGGGCCCGATCGTGAGCTCTGAGTTCGTGAGAATAGCAATTATTAGATAAGTACCAGCCTCGATTCTGTCAGGGATGATATCGAACGGTTCGCCATTTAATGATTTTACACCCTCAATCGTAATATCATGTGTGCCAGCACCAGTAATTTTTGCTCCCATTTTGTTGAGGTAACTGGCCAAATCTGCAATTTCTGGCTCAGCTGCTGCGACATGGATATGCGTGGTTCCTCTAGACAAGACCGTGGCCAATATAGCATTTTCGGTGGCAGTTACGCTCATTTTACCAAGAACTACTTCGCCGGCCTTTGGCTTTCCTTTGAGATAATACTTGCCCGAGCTATACTTTATCGAGATACCCAACTGTCGGAAAACATCTAGATGATCGTCTATCGGCCTAGCGCCAATCAAACAACCGCCAGGCTGGCTAATGACAGCGCTGCCAAACTTTGAAAGCAGGGCGCCGACCAGTACAATTGAGCCGCGGAGTTTCTTAATTAATTTCTCATCTGGGTGACTCGAATGGATTCCTTTGGGGTCAATTTCGACCACTCCATTGGCAAACTTAATATCTGCTCCGATACTTCTCAATATTTCTATCATTTTATTGATATCAATAATATCGGGAACATTTGATATGGTTGATGGTGTATCAGCCAAAATGGCGGCAGGAAGAACTTTTAGTGCCGAATTCTTGGCCCCTGATATTTTGATTGATCCGCTAAGTTTCTTGCCACTTTTTATTACGAAATAACCCATTTGTTTCCTTCATTAATTCTAGCTTCCACTGCTATTTTATGGTAAAATCGTCTAAGATTCAATATTAACATTATAATATGACAACAACAGAGCATATGGTCACCAACAATCGTCGCACCAAGGATCTCCCCAAAATCCTTGTGGGCCAAACGATTTTCGCTATTATCATTACTATCGTGGCACTATCTATCGCTCTTTATGCCCAGGGTTACCGGATCGACTTTCGAAATCTCAAGCTGATTGATACTGGGGTGCTCGTCCTAGAATATCAGCCGAGAGAGTCATCTGTATATATTAACAATAAAATTATCAAATCTTCCAACGGTAATATTGCCAAAAATCTTCGCCCTGGCACTTATCAGATCAAAATTTCCAAGGATGGATTCTCTAGTTATGAGCAGGAAACAAAAGTTACGCCAAGATCTGTCGCTATTTTTGACAAGGTTTTACTCTTTCGCG
>CAZGJE010000027.1:0-3802 GCA_964526355.1 uncultured Candidatus Saccharibacteria bacterium | reverse complement strand
AACAATCAAAAATTGCCCTTTTATCTGCTCCCTCTGAAGACCTAGCAGACACAAAAGTTTTGTCTACAAATCACTATGAAATCTGGCACGGAGATCGTCTCATTACTAGGTTTGCAAATCAGATCGACAAAGCAGTTTGGCATCCACATTTTCGGCATATTATTTACAAGCAGGGCGACGAAATAAGGGTCATCGGAGATGATGGTAAAAATGATACTTTACTTGTCAAACTCAAAAGTGCCACAAACATTAAATTTGTGGTTAACAATAGAGGGGACGAGATCTACTTTCAGGAAGCAAGCAAGAACTACCAAGCGGTCATTAGATAGAAGCAGAGTGGCAAGTGACAGAGAGACAGCTCGGAAACGTAAAATAGTGTGAAATCTCTACCTTGCGCTAGGTAAAGTATTAAAATCAGGTTTGGCGGCAGGAGTGGTATTTTTTTCTGGCGAAGGATTGCTCTGACTTGCTGTGACTACTAATCGTTTGTATGATGTACCAACTGGCCAACAGGTCACAAGGGTTAATCTCGAATCTTCGGTCTGGGATAGGACTGAAAGATCGGTCGCCAAAACGACCTTCTGGTCCAATGTTTTGTAAGTGTAAACAGTATCATTATATTTGATATAAATAAGATCTCCAGGCAACAATTTATCTATCACTGCAAAAATTGAGTTATATTTGCCTTTCGCCCAAACATAGTTTGAGGAGTGGCCCGTTATATAGATATTCCCTTTTTCTCCCGGCAGACTCGTCCCGTCAAGCTGTATTACTCCATTAGCAAGTCCATTGGCAACCGAGGCGGAGGTATTTTCGACACGCCAGCTAATTGGTGCATCGATCGACAAAACTGGAATTTTGATTGAATTGTTGGCCATATCAATCCTCACCTCGGAGGACGCTTGTTGATCGGTCTGTAACTTGCTTATACCGGGCTGTTCTACCACCATTTCGGGTGTCTTGATGTCGTTCTTGTACCAAAAGGCAATCTTGTCTTTCACCGCCGGAAAATTTATCGCAAGATAACCCACGAGAATCAGGACGAGCACAAGAAGAGCTTTACCGATAAGCGAAGCTATCCCGACAATAAAATCCGCTTTTTTGCGCTTGGCTTGGGCGAAAAGCTTTACCAGATCATCTTCGGTTAAATTGATTTCTTGTTTCATTTACCCTTATTATACCAGAGTGTTTTTATTTGATAAGGCGTATATACCAAGAATTGCCCGATTTTAATCAAGCAATTCTTGGTGCCGATGGTGGGAATCTGCCTACCGACAGGCAGGTCGAACCCACATGGTTCGTGGCCACCCCGACATGTCGTCGGGGCGCTTCTAATGTATGTGGTGCCGCGGGTGGGACTTGAACCCACATGACTTGTGGCCATGCGATTTTGAGTCGCACGCGTATACCAATTCCGCCACCGCGGCTTCACATACATTAGCCAATACCAGTTCCCTACCTACCGGCAGGCAGGGCTGCCCGCCTTTGGCGGGCGCCACATCGGCATAGAAGGATGATAGCAAATATATCAGCTTCTTTCAATCTGTTTGGGGGAGTCACCAGTCAGGTCCCAGAGCTCAGATGGCAAGGTCTCAGCAAGGTGACCGCCATCAATAATCAAATCAAATTGATCAAGCCCATCAAATTGCTTGCCGATGTCTTCGATTGAATAGCAGTTTGACTGTCCTGATTTATTTGCAGATGTTTGTGCCACAACCCCTCCAGACAATTTTGCTATCTCTAGAATCAACTGGCTATCTGGCACCCTGATCGCGAGATTTCCGTCTCGTTTGCACAAATTTGAAATGCAATTGTGCTCCTGTCCGTTTAGAATAAACGTATATTTCCCTGGGATTCTCGCACCTATGAATTCTTGGCCTACCCTTGACCTCATTAACTTTGGCGACTGCGGTGTTATTGGTTGGATCCATCAATATCCCGTAGACTGTATCAAACGGAGCAACAACCAAGCCACCGTTCGTGAGCGTCAGCGCGGCTTCCCTCGCTACCTCTTGCAAAATACTATTTTTAAGCTGTATTCTCTTCATAAATCTCCTTGAGTATTAACCATAATCATATTATAATTGGATTAGAATTTAAATAAAGAAGGCAAAATGGGAAACCTCGAACAATTAGATAAAATTGATTTTAAGAAGGCCGATCCTCAGGGAATGATAGACAATATCGTAAACTTTGTCGAGGATTGTAGACAAGCCTTCGACACAGCCCTGGATTTTAACGTCCCAGCCTACTACATCAAAGCCAAAAAAATCGTTCTGGTTGGCATGGGCGGATCCGGCGCAGCTGGCGATATCATCAAAGAATATTTAAGCTCACACTCAGATTTGATTGTCGAAAGTGTCCACGATTATTCCCTCCCATCATGGGCCGGAAGTGATACTCTAGTTATCTTAAATTCTTACTCCGGGAATACAGAAGAACCCCTCGCTGTTCTCCTCGAAGCGCAGAATCGTGGCGCTAAAATGATATCGATCACGACTGGTGGCAAATTAAAAGTTCTATCTGACAAATACAAGATTCCGACATTACTATTTCAATACGAAGGTTGCCCTCGAGCCTCTTTCCCTTATCTTTTCGTGCTAATGCTATCTATTTTTATGAAGCTTGGCTACATTTCCTTCAGTGAAAGTGATGTTCGAAATGTACTAGGAGATTTAGAAGAGCTGAGAAAAAAATACCTTCCCGAGGTTTCCCTATTTTCAAACCCTGCCAAAATCTTGGCCGAGAAAATTCATGGCCGGGTTCCTGCGATCCTCAGTTCGCGTTTGCTGTCAGGCGCAGCGCTTAGATTCAAAAACCAGATCAACGAAAACGCCAAGCACTGGGCTTTTACTTGTGTCTTTCCAGAGCTTCACCATAATGTCATCGAAGGAATACTGAGGCCAGAAGGACTTTGTATGGCCATAATGATGGAATCGAACTTTGATTACGACCGTATAACTTTACGGGAGAATATTACATCAGAAATTATGCGAAAACACAAAATAACCTTAGAAAGAATCAAATTCGCAAAAACAAGAAATCAGCTTTCCGAGACACTTTCTTTCGTATTGCTCGGCGATTTTGTTTCTTACTACCTTGCTATCCTCAACAAAGTGAACCCTGGCGTCAATGAAGTGATTGATGAAGTAAAATCCAAACTGATTTAATATAAACTGGAGGGAAGTTGAACTTTTTTAATAAAGAATCGCGTAAACCACATGCGCTGATTGTACTTGACGGCTGGGGAATCGCTCCTGTCTGGGGTGGCAATGCAATCGCAGTGGCAGAGACTCCAATATTTAACAATTTAGTGAATAAGTATCCCTCAACCACACTCGTTGCTTCTGGCACGGGCGTAGGTTTGTCAGAAGGAGCTCCAGGCAACTCTGAGGCCGGACACCTCAATATCGGAGCAGGACAGGTCATACTACAGGATCAGGGTATCATAGACAATCACATAAATGATGGCTCGTTTTTTAACAACGGAACAATCCTAGGAGCGATAGAGCATTCTCGCAAAAATAACTCAATGCTGCATGTCATGGGTTTGCTCTCAAAAACAGGAACCCACAGTCAGATCGCTCATCTATATGCAATACTCAAGGTGTTACATGACCAAAATTTTAGTAATTTTATGATTCACTTCTTCACCGACGGACGAGACTCGGATGTCATGTCCGGCATTGAAATGCTAGCTGAGGTTCAAAATAAATGTGCTGAATTTGGTTTTGGTCCAAATCGCATAGCTTCTATTATAGGACGCTTCTTCGCGATGGACCGTGACAATAACTGGGCTCGT
>CAZGJE010000026.1:0-8962 GCA_964526355.1 uncultured Candidatus Saccharibacteria bacterium | reverse complement strand
ATTAATGATCTTACTGATGACGCCACATTGGCTCATTTGCTCAAGTATGATTCAAACTATGGTGTCTGGGACCACGAAGTCGGGTATGAAGAAGGCACTATAATAATCAACAAGAGAAAAATCCACTCTTTTGCGCAGAAGGATCCCGCCGAATTACCATGGGGTCAGCTCGGTATAGATGTTGTGGTCGAATGCACAGGCCATTTTCTGACGGCTGACGATGCTACGGCTCATATTAAGGCTGGGGCTAAGAAAGTGATTATGTCGGCGCCACCGAAAGACGATACTCCAATGTTTGTGATGAGCGTAAACGCTGATGATTACAAGGGTGAAAAGATAATCTCAAACGCTTCTTGTACGACAAACTGTATCACGCCGGTGATGAAGGTTCTTGAAGATGAATTCGGGATTGAGAAATCATTGATGACCACAATTCACTCCTATACGGCAGATCAGAATTTGGTTGATGGACCACACAAAGATTTACGTCGTGCTCGAGCGGCAGCTTGTAATATCGTCCCCACATCAACTGGTGCGGCCAAGGCAGCCTTCAAAACAATACCAGCGCTGAAGGGCAAATTTGACGGCTTGGCCGTTCGCGTTCCGACACCAGTAGTTTCACTTTCCGATATCACAGTTGTGCTCAAGAAGGATGCTACCGTGGAGGAAGTGAACAGGGCATTCAAGCGCGCTGAGGATGGTAAAATGGATGGGATTCTTGGAACCACCGATGAGCCACTCGTTTCTTCTGATTTTATCGCCACGAAATTTTCTTCGATTGTTGACCTATCGCTGACTCAGGTTGTTGGCGGGAATTTGGTGAAGGTTATAGCATGGTACGATAATGAATGGGGTTATTCGGAGCGGTTGGTAGATATGATAGAGGTTGCCAACAGCAAATAATTTTGTTTTCAATATTAGACGGTGAGAAATAGCCCATGTGCCTTGCAATTCCCGGTAAAATTAAGAAAATTATAGACTCAAAAGCCTATTTTGACTTTGACAAAAAAGAGTACGAAGCAGATATTTCTCTGGCTCCGGAGCTGAAAAAGGGGGATTGGATTCTTATGCATGATGGCAGGGCGCTGTCCAAAATTACAGAAAAAGAAGCGCTAGAAAATCTCGACTTTATTAAAACCCATGCTGAGATGGCTTGCCATGTCGACCATATATAGTCACTGCGTTGTTATAAGGGCGTCTAGGGGTTATAATGAGAATGCGAATAAATAAACGGAAGGGAACTATGGGTTTGAAAGAATTGCTCAAGGGAGCTGTCGAAGGTACTGGCGAAGTAGCAGAGTCGTTGATGACTGCTGTCACAGGAGTGCTCAAAGAGGGCACAGAGGATGTCTCAAATATTTTTGGCGCGGTAATCGAGCTAGGTAAAGATGGCGTCGTCGATGTGTCAGAAGCGGTCAGAGACGTCTATGTCAGCGCAGTCAAATCATTGACTGATTCAGGCAAGACTACAGAGGAAGCAGTTGCTGAAGTCACGACCAAGGCCGAGGAAGCAGTCAAGAATATCGGTACAGAGGGAATGGCTACAATCGGCGAAGCCGCCAAGAAGGGTATCGAAGAGGCCAAAGGCATCGTCAAAGAGCCATTTGCAAAATAAATTTTAACTAATTCTGCGAGGTTACGATAAAGGCCCCTATACGATGGGGCTTTTATCGTTTTGCTTTAAAAGTTCTATTTTTGGTGACAGATTCCCTTGGAGATTAATCCCTTTATTTTTTCGGCATCAGCCCAGCGCATGTAATATGTATATTTTTTGTTATCATAGAAAAAGTCCACTGACGTTGGCATATTTTTCCATGTGGGATTGACCTTAACAGTTGTTTCTTCTATCGGCAAAGAGTAATTTTTTTCATGGCTTTTTACAATGTCTGCCAAAGGTTCCTTCAGTAGTTCTTGGAAGCGTTTCTCTAAGGAATTCTTAAGCAACAAAAATTTTCCCTCGCTGCCTAATCCTCCGTCAAAAACCTGATCTACTCCGGGGTATGTTATAACCAAAAATATTATTTTATGATTTGTGAAGACAATAGAATTTTCGGGGTAGGGAATTGCCCCTACTCCCATTATTGAAAATTCAGATACAACGTTCATTCGTTCCACGCCCGTCACATAATCAATAATTTTTTCGTCATTGGTTGTCGATATCTCGTTGTCAACATTTTTGTAATCTTCTACGCTTTTTACTTTTGTCTCCGATATTCTCTTTTTGATAAAAAACATCGGTGCAAACGAAATTGCTGCTACGCTCGACAAGACGAGCACTGGCATTAGAAACGTAATATCTTTTGAGGAAATAAACAACGAAAGTAAAAGAACAAAAAATGGTGCCATGAGAGAAATAATATAAATCGGAGATAAATTAATATCCTTTTTGGCGGATTCAACCGCAAATTCACTGACAGCCTCAAGATTTAATTCTGACTTCAAAGAGGCATCTAGTAATGATCTCTCTCCTCCAGAACTATCGCTAACCAATTTTTGATAACTTTTGTGCGCACGATCATTAGTAAAACAAATGAATAAGTGAGCCGTAACCAAAATTGCCCATACGGACAAAAGGATTAGCCCTGACCCTGGAAAATTTTTTAAAAACACCTGATACATAAAAACATATACTGGAGTGATCACAACTACAAACCAGATAAACGAGAGCAAGTATACTTGGTTGGGCTTGGAGGTGAGTTTGGATTTGTCAGGGGTCATGGATCTCCTTAATTAGTAATGTTTTTTTGGCGATCTCTGGCCTGTCGGGGCGGCTTCAATGCAAATGAAGCAAACTGGGGCTGAGCTAAAAGGCCACGCAAAAATCACAGCGGATTAAACGTCTTTTTTGTTGAAAATGATGAGCGATCCAGCGAGACCAAGTATCATAATACTCAGGAGGATGAGGATATGTTGCAAATTTATTTGGCCATTGGCGAGAAGTTTCTCGGGGTCGTAAAGCTTGAAGATTGAAATATTCTCAAGATCTTTCAATTTGTCGACTATCCGAGTCAGGGAGAGAATGATGAAGGAGGCGAGGGTGATCCCGACGGTCAGGAGGGAAACTCCGATTTTGGATCGTAATATTGAGGAAAAGAAGACCCCGATGCCATATATTGACCAGATAAAAACGGTGGCAAATAGGGCGAAAGCGGCGATGCCTTTGGTACTGATTTCGATGTTGTAAGCTTGGCAACAAAACCAGATTGCAAATGAGGTGAAATTAACGATTAGGGCGGAGTAGAGGAGAGCGACAATGGCATTGGCTAGGACAATCTTTGTCCGAGAGACTGGCTGAGAGAGGTTGAAATCCATTGTTTTCTTCTCAATCTGGCCTGCAATAGCCGAGCCGGCGGCGCTACCGATGTAAAAGGCAATGACCAGAATGAAGAAGAAGGAGAGAAACTCCATCGAGAGAAAACCTTCGATCTTTGAGTATGAGGACATGCCGGATTGGCTAAAGAAGTCGGCGATTTCCTTAGGGTAATTTTGGATCAGGGACTCGATATCCATCTTTTTCAGAGTAGGGAACATGCTGACCATCAGCAATGTATAGCCAAAAAGACTGGCCAGATATATGAGGACGCTGTTGCGCTGTTCAGTAAATTGTCGTTTGGCGATATTCCACATAGTTAGTGTTTCTCGTAATAATGTAAAAATATTTCTTCGAGTGATGGCTCTGAAATTTTAAAGTCTAGAATCTTGAATTTGGAGAGAGATCTGATAATTTCCGCGTTCTTGCCGCTGGTTGTCAGGCGGTAGCCAGAAGTTGTGCGATCGATCTTCTTGACTCCTTGAATCTTCAAATTAGAGAGGGGGAGTGACTCAGTCGTCTCGAGCGAAATCGTTCGTATATTTTTCTCTCTGAATGTGTCGATATTTTCTATGGCCAATAGTTTGCCGTTTTTGATAATACCGACACGGTCGCAGATTTTCTCGGCCTCCTGCAAGATATGGGTTGAGAAGAAAGTGGTCGTCCCCCATCTATTGGTATCTTCGATGGTGTTGTAAAATTCAGTTTGATTGATCGGGTCGAGCCCACTGGTCGGCTCATCCAAAATCAATAATTTGGGTTTGTGCATCAGGGCCAAGACGATCGCCAGTTTCTGCTTGTTGCCTTTTGAGTAATCCCCGACTCTCTTCTTGAGATCTAACCCGAACCGATCAATTAATCTTTTGATATACTTATCGTCCAGATTCGACTTGAAACCTTTATAATAATTCAAACAATCATGCCCGTGCATCGCTTCTGGCAGGAAAATTTCTCCTGGCAAGAATCCAATCTGCTGGCGGATGGCGACAGTGTCTTTGTGACAATCGAGACCGAGAATAGACGCTCGTCCAGAAGTTGGTCTGATCAAGTCGAGCAGCAAGCGAATAGTGGTCGACTTCCCTGCTCCGTTTGGCCCGATGAATCCAAAAATTTCCCCCTCATTTACGCTAATATCGAGGTCTTTCACCCCGATTACTTTGCCGTGGGTGTAGTACTTGGTTAGATTTTTGGTCTCAATCGCTTTCATAATACAATTTTATACCTCTACTGTTTGTTTGTCATCCTCGGACAGGCAAGGCCATGATCCGGGGATCCAGAAGGCGCTTAATGTGTGGCGCAGGTGATGCAGGGATCGTAGGAGCGAATTAGCATCTCTACCATGGTCGTTCTTTCATCCGGCCTGAGCTTGGCGAGTACCGGTCCGATTTTCTTCATGTCAGACTCAAGCGCCGGCAGGCTCTGGACAGTAGGTGTGACGATGTCACACTTTTTGATAAATCCTTCTTTGTCTAGCTCATAATAGTGAAATAGCGTGCCGCGAGGAGCTTCACAAGCCGAGGTGCCACGGCCGAATTTTTTGGGTTCGACTAATTTTTCCTCTTTGACCCCGTCGCTGATCAGTTTTCTCAATATATCGATCGAAAGCTCGACAAAATAATAGTTTTCTATCGCCTGGGCAATGATATTGTCAAACGGATTTGTGAATGGAGTCTTAATTTTCAGCTCCCTCATAAGCTTGCCGACTTTTTCACTTGGTAGCCCGTTTAGATTCATCCTGGCTATTGCCCCAACCATGATAGTTTTACCGTTTAAAGTAGCAAATTTGGCTCTTGTGTAGGGTTTCAATTTCTCGACTAAATATTTGGAATACAGCTCTGGGGCGAATGCCTTTCGCTTGGAGGCGCGGATATCGCCTTCATAAAAGGCATATTTCCCCTTCGATTCGAGTGCGCTATAGATCATTTCGCGCTCGACTTTGGGATATTTGAAGCTTTTGAATAACGCCACAGTTTGTTCCGCGATCTCCAATATATCAGTTGAGGCCTTCAGTAGTTCTTGCAATTTGGCTTTTGTCGGGTAAGATTTGAATCCGCCAGGAACAGAGGCAATGGGGTGTACGGCTCGCCCACCGATTGTCTCGATGATTTTATCGGCATATCTCTTGAGCTCTATGGCGTTCTTGAAGAGCTCTGGGTGATTCTTCTGCAGTTCAAACGATGAGCTCGATCCCACAAAATCAGGCAACACGAGGAGATAGAGATGGAGAGAGTGGCTCTGAATCATTTGGCCAGTTAGCATCAATTTTCTCAGGGTTTTTGTCTGCTCTGTGACCTCAATCCCACAAGCGGCCTCGATCGCTCGATTGGCAGTTGTGTTATGTATTGTCGGGCAAATACCACAAATTCTCGACGTGATGATCGGCGCTTCCCAATATTGGCGGCCAACCAAAATTTTCTCGACAAAACGGTCATTCTCAAGTCCGATCATTCTGGCCTTGTCGACCTGTCCGCTTTTCAGATGCGTGTAAAACGCGGCATGTCCTTCAATTTTTGGTACTGCATCCATTATTTTAATTCTCCATAAATTGTCATCATATTTTTTGTTTCTTTCTCTCCTATCATCGGCTCGAGAATTTGTTTTAATTTCTCGATATTTGGTGTTGGGATAGTGCCGCGACAGCCGAGACAAGCTTCGCCATTATTAACACAGACCGAATTACAACCCATGCGGGTGATCGGGCCCAAGCAAGGTTTGCCCTGTTTGATGAGGCATTCGTTGCCGTTTTCACGGCAGACAAAGCATACGGCTAGATCTGGAAGGACGAAGATTTTACCCCAATAGATATCCATCAAACACTCGAAAAGTTCCTTGGCTCTGATCGGACAGCCGGGGATTATATAGTCGACTTTGACGACATCCAATACTGTTTGAACTCTAGCTTTGTCTATTAATTTTCTAGATTTGGAGTTTCTTTCTGATTGGATCCCGCCCAAGTGGGCGCAAGCGCCTAGGGCGATCACAATTTTGGAGTGACGACGGATATTTTTTAGGAACTTAATTTGCCTCTCTCCATCGGGGCTTCCCTCCACTATTGCTACATCGAATGGGCCCTCAAAATTGTCCTCTTGGCCGAGTCGGAAATTTTTCAGATCATAAAATTTAAGAATTTTATTAAACTCCTCATAGTGGTTCAACATTTCGAATTGACAGCCTTCACAGGAGGTCAGGGAAAAAATTGCAAGTGACTTCTTCATTCTTCAGCTCCATCAATAATTTGTTTACCGTCTACCACGATTTGACTGCCTGTCTCTGACTTGTAGAGGCGACCTTTCATTGTGATGGTCTGGCCATTGAGCTTGTTGAACCAAATCTCGTATGTTCTATCTAGTACGGAAACGCCAAATTCACGTTTGATCTTGATATCGTATACCTCGCCATTATTTTTCAAACACACTTGTCGGGGTTCCCCGTTTCTAGCACAATCGCCCAGAACTCCTGTAATAGATTTTTGGTCAAGGAAATTAAATATTGCTATTCCAGAAATAATTATCAAGACCACTCCGAGAGCGATTATGATTTGACGATTTGTATATCTATCTATCAATTTCATTTTCCCAGTTCCCCCTTTATCTGTTCGTAGTTGAAAACGGGGCCGTCCTTGCAAACTAGATATTTGCCGATACTGCAATGCTGGCAAATTCCGATGCCGCACTCCATCCTTCGCTCGTAAGAGATAAATATTTGATTGTCCGTGATCCCCTTCTTGGCCAATTCCTCAATGCAGAAAGGCACCATCACTTCTGGACCACAAATCAGGGCAACTGTCTTTTTGTGATTCAATTTTAGCTTTTCAATCCCATCAGTGATCAGGCCCTTTTCGCCCCAGAAATGCTCTGTGGCAACTTCGGCCATGGCGTGGACCTTGAATATCTTTGACCAGGATTTGAGATCGTTTTCGAAAAGGAGATGTTCGGAACTTCGAAATCCTGCTACAACAGAGATGTTCTTCTGATTTTTTTCCAACATCGAGTAGATAAGTGGTCGGAGAGGGACAAGCCCAAGACCACCAGCGATCATCACGATTTCTTTGCCTTTGAGTTTTTCGATCGGCCAGCCGTTGCCGTACGGTCCACGGACGCTCATCTCGTCGCCTGGCATGAGATCTGCCAGATGATGTGAAGTCGAGCCGCAGTTCCGAATGCAAACCTCAAAATGCTTTTCATCGCTGAGCGATGAGCAGGGAGCGAAAGTTGCTTCACCAAAATGATCCGAAGATATTTCGACAATTTGGCCAGGTGCAAATTTGAAGCTACCTTTGAGCCGGAAAAGGAAAGTCGAGGGAGAGACCTCGGTCTTGCCGATAATAGTATATTTTTTTGAAGCAAAATTAAGCATTGTTTCCCAAATCTTCCATAATTTTGTGTTGATTTAGGTGTGCTGGGCAGGCAGTGATGCAGCGGCCGCATCCGGTGCAGAGGAAATGGCCACTTTTGTCATGGGCCCTGACAAATTTGTGATGATACCAATTATAAAGTCGGTCTTTGTTTGTCGGTCTCAGATCATTGTGGTTTTGAATTTCTGAAAATGATTTGGCAAAGCAGCTGTCCCAGCCAGCACATTTCTGGCAACTCCCGTCAGTCGGATTCAGGTATTTTTTCTTGGTACAGAAACAGAGTGGGCAGACAGCAGTGCAGGCGCCACAGCCAAAACAATTGTTGGCTATACCTTGCCAAAGCTCTTCTCGACTGGCCTTGTCGGCTACTGATTCATTTAATTTTTTCTTATCGATTTTCTCAACGTTTTTTAGCACTATCTCTGGCGGTTCCTCGTTACTGTTTTTCTTTAGATGCTGACTTTTTAGGATCTCTTTGCCTATTGTACTACCAGGGAAAATCGCGAAGTGGTCACCCTCTTTTTCGATGAACAAATCAAAATTATCTATTTTTTCCGAGCCAAAGGCGGTGCAAAAACAGTCTTTGTCGGGCTGGCAATGGTAGATAATCGTCATCATTTCACGAGGGAGAAAATCAGTTTGGTGGAACTCCTTCAGAAATATTTGGAGCGCCTTGGCGTCACAATTTGTCATGCCCCAGATCGCTATTTTCTCATCCTTGAGAGTTGATTCGAGCGGTCGATGATTGGGGTAGAGTAGACTCTTGAATGGAATTACACTTTTGGGCAGCGGCAGAGGGGCGTGGCGAAAATTGGACAGTTCGCCAAAAACAATTTTACCGTCGATTTCTGACGGTCCCCAGATCCTGTATTCTTGCTTTATCAAATGGAATATCTGGTTGAGCTGATGCTCAGAAACTAGAACTTTCATTCCTCTCCTTGCTATTAACTACATTTTACATTTTTTGAACTGTTTCAGCAATCAAATTTTGAAAGTTGGGCTTCATAGTGTTAAGATTTATTTAATTAATGTTTTGGAGATATGATGCGTATCGTTCAAGAGGCAGATGTAAAGAACAAAAAAGTATTTTTGCGTGTAGATTTCAACGTTCCTCTTTCTGAAGGAAAAGTTCTCGATAACAACAGGATTTTGGCAGCCGTTCCGACAATCCGTATGTTGGCTGAGAGTCGTGCCAAAGTGATTATCGGCACACATATTGGACGCCCTGACGGACAAAAAACAGCTGAGACATCTGTGGCCTTGGCAGCCAAAGAGCTGCAGAGAATCCTAAATCTTAA
>CAZGJE010000025.1:7142-8966 GCA_964526355.1 uncultured Candidatus Saccharibacteria bacterium | reverse complement strand
AAACGGCAAAGTGAATTTTCACCGCTTTTCTGGTGGTTACGCGATGGAGTCTCCGACCAGAGTTGACCATCCGCGAATTGCTCCAATCTATAGCGTTACTTCGGGCGTGACCAGTTTCTACATTGCCAAATTGATACACACGATTTTGCCCATTGCTGATGAAATCGAAGAGTATTTGCCAGCTGAAATTATTAGAAAATACGACTTGTTGCCGATAGGCGAGACTATTTTGAACATTCACAATCCAATAGATAATAAGTCTCTCGCCAGGGCTCAGCAACGTCTGGCCTTTGACGAGCTTTTCTTCATCTCTCTCCAATCTGCAATCGCAAAGCAGGAGAGAGGCGTGGAGAAAGCGCCACCGATAAATGTCGATCTAGAAGTATTGAAAGCTGAAATTACCAATTTACCGTTTGAACTCACGGGAGACCAGAAGAAGGCACTTTGGGAAATTGTCCAAGATTTGGCTGCGGGTCACCCCATGAGCCGATTGCTCAACGGCGATGTCGGTAGCGGCAAAACCATAGTGGCAGCTCTGGCCGCCTGGTCAGCAAAGCAAGCTGGCTTCAGAACATTATTTATGGTGCCGACAGAGATTTTGGCCAATCAACATTATGAGACATTGAAGAAGCTATTTGGCGATGGGGTTGGTCTTTTTACCTCTTCCAATAAGTCGGCTAAAAAGGATGATTGGATCGTTGTCGGGACCCAGGCTTTGATACAGAAGGGCGTCGATTTCTCCGATATTGGACTTGTGATTGTTGATGAGCAACACCGTTTTGGCGTCAACCAAAGGGCGGCATTGCAGATGCAAATAGAAAAGACGGGGAAAGGTTCAGAGGTTCAGGGATTCGGTGGTTCTGAAGGAAACTTCTCTGGCCCTCTGACCCTCCGCCACTCTGTCCCTCATTTCCTGTCCATGACCGCCACTCCGATACCGCGGACTTTGCACCTAGCGCTATTTGGTGATTTGGACTTGAGTATAATTCGTGAGAAGCCAGCCAACCGCAAGGAGATCAAAACTCGTTTCGTTGAGCCGTTCAATCGAGATAAAGCTTACGAATTCATCCGAGCTCAATTTCGGGCTGGCCGACAGGCCTTCGTAATCTGTCCGCTAATCGAGGAGAAGGAGCGGGAGATCAAGGAGAACTTGTTTGAAGAAGATCGCAAGTCAGTGATTTCTGAATTTGAAAAGCTCAAAGGTATTTTCCCGGAGTTCGAAATCTCGATGCTGCACGGCAAGCTCAAAGCCAAAGAGAAAGACCAAATAATGTCCGATTTTGCTTCCGGCAAGACGCACTTGCTCGTGAGTACATCGGTCATCGAGGTAGGTGTGGACGTGCCTAATGCAACCGTAATGATGATCGAAGATGCTGAGAGATTCGGGCTTGCCCAGATTCATCAATTCCGAGGACGAGTAGGTCGGGCAGAGCATCAATCTTTTTGTTTTCTTTTTTCTAATTCTACAAGCGAGAAAGCATTGACTCGATTGAAAGCGCTCGAGTCGACAACAGATGGTTTCAAATTGGCCGAGATAGATCTAGAGACTAGGGGAGCTGGTTCAATTTTCGGGACCAGTCAGTCTGGATTGATTGATCTCAAAATGGCTTCGTATTCTGACTATCATTTAATCCAAATTGCCAGTGAGGCAGCCAAAGAAATTGTCGGTGAAATCAAAAACCTTCCCAAACTCACCGAAAAATTAGATAATTTTATCTATAATAAACATTTAGAATAAAGCTCAAAACGGAAATCTATGGGGGATTTCATTGAGAGAAACAAAATAGCGATCGGAGTATTTCTACTAATTTTGACACTGACTAG
>CAZGJE010000025.1:6043-7132 GCA_964526355.1 uncultured Candidatus Saccharibacteria bacterium | reverse complement strand
TGGCGGGAGAACTATTTGATGCCAGATACTGCTAGGAGGCTAGAGCAAGCAGAGAAGGAGATATCAGAGCTCAAAAACGTGGCCCAGAATAATTCGGAAGCAAAACAGGTAAGTCCTGAGGAAATTATCAAATCCGTTGAGAGCAAAAGTCCAGATACGGAATCCACGAAACCAGCAACAGTACTAGCTACGCCCAAGACAGGGTCACCAAACCCTGTCGTAACTGCGCCAGCTGTGCCTGTTGTCTCCAAAATAAATGTCAACCTTGCTGATGCAGTCGAACTAGACAAACTGAAGGGCATTGGTCCTGTCTTGGCGCAGAGGATTATCGATTACAGAGCGAAAAATGGCTCCTTCAAATCGATTGAGGAGCTCAAAAACGTTTCCGGTATCGGAGACAAAATATTTGAGAAATTTAAAAACGATATTACGGTCTAAGCTAAACTGCCAGAACTTCTTCAACCTCTTTGGCTAGTGAGCGCTCGTCGTCGCGAACTTTGGTGATTTTGGCTAGCATAGCGTCGGCTTTGATAAGTTTTTCTTGCAATTCCTTGATTGAATCTTCAATATCACCTTTGGCTAGCTTGATCTTGCTCTCCATATCAGCTAAATTGTCGCCATCTTCTTCGACTGCTGGCGCGACTGAAGCAGCCGGCTTGTCGTCGTTTTCATGGGCCTTCAGCAAATCTGCAGCAGCGACAATCGTATTGTCGTCTGATTTTTCGCTGATTGGCTCGGCTACAACTGGATCGCCCAATCCGTCTGCGGCGGGGCCAAAATCAAAATCAGTACTCTTAGCGGTTGCAGTAGTAGTTTGTGCGTTAGCGCTATCATCTGAATTCACCTGAGAAGTACCCCAAGATTGCGTGCTAAAATCATCAGCCATAAAACCCTCCTTATATAGTTAAATATATTTTAATACAAAAAAATATGGTTTGCAACAAACCATATTTTTTGGTGCCCGGGAAAGGACTTGAACCTTCACACGGTTTCCCGCACTAGCTCCTAAGGCTAGCGTGTCTACCATTCCACCACCCGGGCAGATCTATGAGATTCTAACCCAAAACAGGTCTTTTTTCAAGCATAGAT
>CAZGJE010000025.1:0-6033 GCA_964526355.1 uncultured Candidatus Saccharibacteria bacterium | reverse complement strand
GCATAGATCAGGACCAGCTCATTACCAGCCGCGACCAGCACCGCCGCCACCACCACCGCCAGAGAAGCCACCGCCACCTGCGCCAGAACCTGATGGGCTAGAGGATATCGCAGAATTCATATTATTGGAAAGATCCGTCACCATACTGTTGAAAGTGTTTGCGTTAAAATTGGTGAACATCGGTCCGTAAAACCATATTGGATGATATCCAGCGAAATAACTTTCGCCATAAATTTTCTTCATATTATTGATCCAGATTCCAGTCAAGCCGAAGAGGATGGCATAGGGCAGGAACTTTTCAAAGATATTTTCTTTTTCGTTGAAATTCGCACGATATTTTTCGGTTTTGGAAATAAACTCCCTGAACCCGAGAATTTTATGGTAAGTCTCAGCCCCCTTGACCGTTCTCCTTGGCATAATAGAGGCGAACATAACGACAATCACTCCAGATATAATTACATTTAGACCAAGCAATAAATTCATTGAAAATAGCCAACCCCCCAAGAAGATCATGATAAATCCTGCGACCAAAAGGCCGGCTTGCCACTTGAATCCCTTGGGATCGAAATACCCCTGTGTATTTAGATCGTCTAGCGCCGTTTTCTTGAGGGTAGGGATATTGCTAAAGAATTTATTCTTGAGTTCGGAAAGTTTGACTTCTGTCTTACTATCAAATAATAGCGACAGAAGATTATTTTCCGTAGATGAAAGTGTAGATTTGCTATCGAGCTTGATTAACTTAAAATCATTTTGTCCGAAAAGTCCCTGTTTCTCAATCTGTTCGATTTTCAGATATCCTTTGACGGCCAGGTTGATGATGGCAGCAGTGATTGCGGTATTTCTCATCTGACCGTTCTTATCCAAGATATTGAGCTCGATCGGTGTAAGGTTATCTGGGATATCGTATTCAGCCATTATGGTGCCAGTTCCTTTGGGATCCCGCCCTGATTTGTTCCAAATCCTGATCAGAAAAAAGAATACGAATAGTGGAATCAGAAATGCGAACAGGCCACCGTATTTTTCCATAAATGTTGGTGTATAGGGAGTGATAATAGATTTTGGGAAAGTAGCGGAGAGAGTAAGCCCTTCTCCTTCCCCCAACGTTTTGCTTGATTCAACCCGGAGGGTATTTTCATCGGACCAACTGTATGTAGCTAATCCTGAGTCTTTCGTCCCGATTGAACCAGAATAGAGATTAATCTCCTTGACTGTCGTTTTGTCGATCCCACTAGGGAACTTAATGTTTGCCGCAAACGAGTCAGTCTCGATTTGCCAGAAGTTGCCGTTCAAATTCCAATAAAATTCATCGAAATTCGAGTTGTCGAATCGGACTGTGTTTTTGACCTCATATCGAATGACATAAATATTTTCGCCTGTGACAGTTTTGTCCGGGTCTCCGATTTTCCAAGTGATCGAGTCGTTATCTTTTGTGGTTGAGTATGAGATAGGTTGGCCCTCTGGCCCGCTAATATCCAACAAATTAATAGGAGTTTCAATTTTCTCGCTTGAGCTCTTTTGGTAGTAAGTCGGGAGCATGCGAAAAATACCATGTTTGCCAGGTAAATTACCGCAATCTGCAGTAATGTTCTCAGTAATAGAAAGAGACGAGTCATCGTTAACGACAATTTCGCTTTGGAAATCTTTGATATACCAGTCGGTAATCTCCGAGGCGTCACGAGCGTGAGTTGCAATAGGAAAAAGAGCTGCTATTGAAGCGAAGGTCAATGCAAGAAGTAGTTTTTTCATCATCCCCCTAATCTGTCATTCCGTAACCCAAGGGGTAGCCTTAGGCTCTTGATACGGAATCTATAAATTTTTGGATCCTGAATCAAGTTCAGGATGACAACGCTCGCGTTGTCATTTGATCTCGGCTCGGCCAGTCTCGGCGTTGAACCTGTATTGGAAGCCAAACGGGTCTTCTGGGACACTCGGCAATATTTTTTCACTTACCAGCTGATCTACGTCAACGGGGAATTTGTCATTTCTTGTCTTGTAGGCCTTAGCTAAATTTTCTAGTGCCGTGAGAAGATCAAAATGGTCGAGGTAGATCCTGGATTTTTCTTTGACAACATCGTCTCTGGTAGTGTCGTAGATCCCTTGCCAGATGGCGCGAGTCTCGCTTCTCATGTCTGGGCGTGAGCCGTAATTGGCTGCTACTTTCCGAATACCATCTGGTGCGCCAGGAGTATTGGCAGCGATATCGAAATAGAGGGCGGCGTTCTTCTTGTCTTCTTTGTTTACATGGTATGTAGTGGCGAGATAATAGGGGATCCTATAATCGGGGATTTTCCTTTCAACCCCGAGCCTGGAAATTGTAATGCCCTGGTCGACGTACCCGATAGATGGCAGGATAAGGGCACCGAAGGCGTATGGGTAGGCAAATTTCTGGTCCAACTCAGTCGATAATGTCAAATAATCACCGAGCTTCTGGTTTGTCCGGGAGGTACCACCGCCAAAGTATTGAATGGCAGAGAGCCATGCGGCATCAGCTGCTGCATTGTGCAATCCAATATCGGCTGCCATTACGACATCGCTTTTCAATACATGCGGTTCGGGCATGGCAATTTTCTTGTGGCTTTGGTCAAATTGGTACTGGACCAGAATCAGAGCACCGTATACCAGAAGAAAGCAAATTGTGAGATAGAGCTTTTTCATTTATAAATCTCTTTTTTTGAGCAATAAATTGGCTAGCCAAAGCAAAATCCCGGTTAGAAGGAGAGAGTAAAGTACGGGGTAGATTATTTGAGATGCAGTAGGGTGAATATTGTATACGATGAAATTCCTAACATTGAATTTCTCGAGATTGGGGAAAATGTAATAGACGCCCTCGGCGACCCAGCGCAGTATCTCCGGAGACTTCTCGGCCGCCTTCTTGACCAACGATAGTGAATGGCCGATGTAGAGGACAATGATTGAATAAATCGTACTTGCGAGCGGAGTGGTAAGGGTTGAGAAAAGAATAGTGAGTGAGATGAAGATCGACAGTTCCATAAAATTGAGAAGTATCGCCCAGAGGGCAAGAGAGTCAAATCCACCTTTCTTGAAGTAAACCACGGCCAGGTAAATAATTGTCATGAGGCCGAGGTTCAGAAGCAAGCTCAGGAGAAGACCCAAGTATTTCCCGACAATGAACTGAATAGTTGACACTGGCTTGGACAACATAATATAGAGGGTACGTTTCTCGATCTCTTTGTAAATGAGAGAAGAGCCCAAGAAAATAGCGATAATGATGCTAAAAATGTAAATTCCAGCCAGGCCCAGGTCTTTGACCACCTTGATGTCTTCGCCCAAGGAAATTGAGGCAAAGAAGAGAGTTGAGAGGAGGAAAAGCAGAGCAAATCCCAGAATGCCGTACATTATCTTGTCGCGGATTGTTTCTTTGAAAGTATTTTTGGCAATTACGAAAATATTATTCATTCTGGTCTCCCATTTCTAGCTTCTCAATCTCTTCAACAAATCTTTTCTCCAGATTTTTGCCCTTGCAGAATTTCTCTACACTTCCGGAATAGATTAACTTTCCCTTATGGATAATGCCGATATCGTCGCAAATTTCTTCGACATCCGAAAGAACATGGGAATTGAAAAAGATGGTTTTGCCCTCTTTCTTGAGTTTCAAAAATATTTTTTTGAATTCCAATCGTCCGATTGGGTCTAGGCCATCGAGTGGCTCGTCAAGGAAAAGATACTCTGGGTCATTGACAAGAGCTTGGGCTAAGCCTAGACGCTGTTTCATGCCTTTGGAAAAAGCGCCCACTTTCTTATCTTTGACGTTGGACAGGCCGACTAGAGTCAGGATTTGGTCGATATCTGCTTTATTTTTCCTGAAAAGGGAACGCATGTACTCCAAGAATTCGTGAGCGTTTAGTTGCTCGTAAAAATATGGGTCTTCGGGCATATAGCCGATTTTCTCTCGACTTGAAAGTGTGTCTAGTCCCTTACCATCAATAGAAACTTTTCCTTTTGACGGTTGGCTTAATCCTACTACCATCTTCACAGTTGTAGTCTTGCCTGCGCCGTTGGGCCCGAGGAAGCCGAAGATCGTTCCTTTTCTGACTTCTAGATTCAGATCAGACACTACGCAAGTTTCAAAGTATTTCTTCTCAAGATTCTCGATTTTGATCATGTGATTCTCTTCTGATAGAAAGTTAATACTAAATATGCTAAAATACGCTCATTCTGATATCGGAAATATTGTAACACAACACTCTCTTATGCAAAACAAGAAACTTACCCACAAGCGTAAATTGATCGCCATTGTCGGCCCGACCGCCTCCGGTAAAACGGGGGTTGGGGTCAAATTGGCGAAAGAATTTAATGGCGAAATCGTTTCAGCTGATTCTCGCCAGGTTTATCGCGGTCTCGATCTGGGCACCGGCAAAGATTTGGTTGAATACGGTGATGTCAAATACCACATGATTAATATTGTCGACCCGGGTGAGAAGATGACCCTGTTTGACTACCTGCCACTCGCGCGAGCCGCGATAGAAGACATATTTAGCAGAGGTAAGTTGCCGATAATTGTTGGCGGAACGGGGCTGTATATTCAGGGTCTCATCGAAGGGTTCGATCTTGCTCCCACCGTCATTCCCGACTCGATCGGGAATCTTAAAGATCCCGGATCTCAAGCCCCAGTCCGGGATGACAATAAGAAATACAATCGCGAGCAATTAACCAGCTCTACGATAGAAGAGTTAAATCAAATATTAGAAGGCCTTGACTCAGAGGAATATAATTCGATTGACCGCAGCAATCAGCATAGATTGATTCGGGCGATAGAGCGGGCGCAAGAGGGGCTGAAACCGATCAAAGTCAAGCCTGATTTCGAGGTTTTGCAAATCGGTATCGACGTTTCACGGGATGAGTTGCACGCTAGGATTGACCGAAGAGTTGACGAAAGATTCGAACAGGGAATGCTTGAGGAAGTCGGAGATCTCCTTAAAAAAGGTGTTGATCCAGAGTGGCTCTTGGGGTTAGGTCTGGAATATCGTGAGATCACGCAATATCTGTTGGGGGCTAGGCACCTGGAGTTGGGAGAAAAATTACAAACTGCCAACTACAAAAACCAGACTGAATTTAAAGAGATGTCTCAACGCTTGAAATTCAAGATTCATCAATTTGCCAGACGCCAAATGACCTGGTTTCGCCGATTTCCTGAAATTAAATGGTTGCCGGATTATACAGAAATGAAAAGATTTGTTAGAATATTCTTAGAATATTAAGTTGGGGGGAATATGAAAAAGAGACATGTATTAGTTGCTTATTTTGCAATTATCTTTGTGGTTAGCGCTTTCGCTATAGTTTATCAATCAGCCAAAGCAATTTCTGCCACTGGCGGTGTTCGGAATGTCGCGTCAAGCGATAGCACTTCGTTGGTTCAGGCTCAAAATAGTCTTACAAATGTCGATTGGGGCAAGTCATATCCAAAGCCGAGCTTAAGTAGTGATGTCTCGGGGGCTAAGGCTAATTTTAAGAGTCAAGCCTTAGGGGCTCTCTCGGTCACTCTCTATGTAAATAAATCAAGCGATGACATTCGTTCCTTTCAGATGAAGGCTGATGAATCCGCCTGGACCATTGAAATAGCAAATACGACCATCGGCAGCGGCGCGGCCACCGCCTACGTTATCGCAAAGTATTCTACCATTACTCAACAATCTGATCGGATTGCATTTGTAATACCTGACACCAAGGTAATCTCGTCTACTTCTACGGGAGCGAATTCTACTGCAAAGCCCACTGCGACTACCCCCTCTACTGTCACGCCTAGCTCCACTTCGACGACGGCCACAACTGAGAGCGGTCAAATCTCAACTGACGGATCCGCAATCAGTTCTACGGGAACTCGCTCGACTAGCACTTCTAACTCGAGCGGTTCAACGTCCGCGACTACCTCGACCGCTACATCAAATGCGGCTGCCGATCCTTCCAGCACGTCAACTACGATTGATGCTACCACTGCTTTGACGAGTGGGTCGGCCGGCCTGATCACAACTGCATCCGATATCCCGCAGAACTTGGCCAACACGGTACCAGAAA
>CAZGJE010000024.1:2287-9287 GCA_964526355.1 uncultured Candidatus Saccharibacteria bacterium | reverse complement strand
ATTCACGACCAGAAATTGATTCTCCGCTCCCGACATTGATAATCTCGCCCGAGATCTTCGTGCCGCCATTGATTGAGCTCAAAATCGCTTCAACTAAATCATCGACGAAAAGGTAGTCGCGCTTATTTTTGCCAGAATTGAAATCAATCTGTTCGTTTTTCAAAGCTTTGGTAATCAAACTCGGCACAAAACGGCTGGTCGGCTGGTGCGGCCCAAAGATAGTATTGATACGGAAGACTGTTGTAGGAAGTTGGTAAAGTTTGTTGTACAATAAACAAAAATTCTCTCCAGCAACTTTTGATACAGCATATGGTGAGGGCGGTTGCGGAAGTTGATCTTCGCGGAATGGCAACGGATTGTCGCCGTAGATTTCCTCAGTACTTAAGAACAAGAAACGTTTCAACGGATAATCTTTGACTGACTCCAAAAGATTGAGTGTGCCCTTGATATTTGAGTCAACGCATTGCTGTGCGATCTCAAAATCACGGGACAAAACAACCAACGCGCCAAGATGGAAAACGATCGTTGGCTTAACTTCGTCTACAAACGATTTTAATTCAGCATAGTTCTTAAGATCAATCTTGCGTGATTTCACTCCAGGTCGCTGTTGGCCCACAATGTTAATAGAAAAAACTGAGGCGCCTCTCTCAAGCAACGCCTCAACAAGATTTCTGCCGATAAATCCTGTGGAGCCAGTGACCAAGATTCTCTCGCCTTTTAAAACATTTGGCATCTAGGCTCCCAGCTTTCTAACTACTTTTTTGATAGTGGCAAAGCCATAGGCCCAAAGAAAGGCCCAGCAAGCGACAGGGTGCAGAAACCAAGCTTTGTCTCTAACCTTGAGATAGCCTATAGCGCTATCAAATAAAGGTTTGACCATCGTGACTGTATAGACAGCAAATTTTAGCATTTTTAGATTATCAGACATCTTGGCCGGATCATATATCTTATACCGTCGAGGCGTTTCCTGCCCGAAGAAATAGGTCAGGAAGGCAATTCTCTTCTTGATAAGATTTCCAAGACTATACGCGGTTGCATGGATAACATCATTTTTTACCACAGCGAAACCATCGTTGTAGCCTTTTCTTATAAGATCGACATAAACATCAGTGTGGAGAAACTTATCAGGGGAACTTTGGGCATAATTCAAAAGCATATCTTTTTTAACCATTACTCCGTTACATCCCAGGGTCGGCAGGTTTTTCTCAGAATATTTAACCAAAAAATAATTTCCCTTCTCAACAACTTTGTCGCCAAGTTTCCAGCGACTTTCTATCCAGCTTACCCGGTCGGGGCGGCCTATATAATAAACCATGGAGTCGTTCACGCCAAAGAGACTGCAGTATCGGTTGAAGAGAGAGGCAGACTTTTGGTGAGTATAATGTAGAGTCTGGACATAAAATACTTTTTCTTCCTTCATAAAAGGCTCGACCATCTGCCTTAGCCATTTTGTATGTGGCAAAAAATTGTCAGCGTCCAACACTACCCAGATCGGATTCTTGATTATTTTCAGACCCACGGCTCGCTGTGCTTCTGCGTTTCTCTTGATCGGAGAATCTACAACTTTGAAACCAAATTCCTTCATGATTGCCTTGGTTTCGTCGGTTGAGCCACCATCAATATTGATATATTCTATCAATTCTTTTGGATAGTCCTGCTCAGTAATACTACCGAGACACTCTCTTAGGGTGCTGGCATTATTGAGGGTAACAATCATGATAGAAAGTTTTGGTAAGTCCTTGTGCATTGGGATTCCCTTAATTCACGGCTGATATGATGTTTATATTTCCAGGTAATCATAGCCAAATCGAAGTCAAAAGACAACCCGTCGCCTCGAACTGGAGTCATGGGAAAGAACGTCTATTCGAAACCGAGCTCGTTATGATCAAAATGGTTGAATATTCGATAAGAGATAAAATAAGTTGGCCACTTTGGTTTATAGGCTAAAGTGTCGAATACAAGATGGCAAAATAAAGAAATCCCGAAGGCCAAGGCGAGGAAGGCTAGTCCTCTTCTCTTCACCCAAATTTCGCCTGGAGTCCTTAGTAAAAATAATCCAAGTATAATCGCCAGCAGAGCATATTCGAAGGCATGAAAGGGAAGGTAAACTTTGTTGGTAAGCTCGAAAAACTTTCCTTGTAGAAACTCAGGGAACTGAATAACGAGATTCTTCTTATAAAGAAAGTAGTCAAAAAGATGATCAGCGTCTACAAAAAATCCCGCAACAAATGAAACACCAAATACCTGCCACTTTCGATAGAACCTGAAAATCACAACCCCAACGGTTAGAGACAATAAAAAATGTACGAGTTCATGCACTAGCATTTTTCACAGCCGTGGTCGCACTTTTCTTCCTGGCTCTTGGTCTTAGGTGAGAAATCCATTAAGTGGCCAAGTACCTTGCCTGCGGCTCGGAACAAAAATTTGACATCAGCGAAAGAGCGAACACTTAGAATTTTGCGAATGATAAAGCGTGGCGTGACGAAAGATTTGTAGAGACCTTGAGTCAGCTCCTTGATATCGCCTTCGGTCAGAGGTGACTTCATCACCGCCATCCGTTGATCGAACTCATCCCAATCTTTGGTCAAAAGCCAATTGTTCTCGACGCATTCTTTGAAAAGCGGAGTGCCTGGGTAAGGGATCACTATGGTAGCTTGCAAAGTATCTACGTATCCCTTTTGGAATAAGCTTTTGGATAAATCAATGGTCCTCTGTGCGTCCTCCTTGGTCTCCCAAGGGTAGCCCATCATGGTAGTGATGTGAGGCTCTAGGCCGCCCTCTTTGGCCATTTTGACGCCCTTCTCGATCTCTTCTACCTTCAAATTCTTGTTGATGCGATCGAGTGTCGCTTGATTAGCTGATTCTAGACCGTACAGGATAAAACGAAAACCGGCTTTGCCCATCAATTTATACTCCTCGGCATTGAGAGCTCGTAGGCGCATATTACAGTCAATCTTGATCTTCTTGTTGTAGCCACGGCTGATCATACCGTCACAAAATTCCTTGAGCCATGGGCCGATCGGGAAAGTGCCAGAGTCATCCATAATCTCTTTGATGTGGTATTTCTCAATCAGCATTCCGACTTCGTCTAGCATTCTCTTGGCTGTGTGCTTGCGGTAATCCTTGCCCGGATAAATCGTCGTCCAGGAACAGAAGGCGCATTTGCCCCACCAACAATCACGAGCGGCATAAGTATACGTGCCGGGAGTATTTTTGTAATTGCCATTTTTATAGGCATAAAGTTCCCATTTGGTCAGATCGCGATCAATTAGCGGCAGGTCGTCTAGGTCATGATTTAATTCAAAGTGACCGGTGTTCTTAGCTGGTAGTTTGTAGTTGGTAGTCGGTAGCGGGGCATCAGGGCGGAACCAGATACCTGGCTCGAGCTTCTCGCCATGGTTAAGATGATTAGCCAAATTTAATTCCATAAAATCATAGTCGCCGCCAGTCAGGATATAATCAACCTTGGAATTCTGCATCGACTCTTCTGGCATAGCAGTGACATGATCACCAATTAGGACAACTGTAGCTCCTGGGATCTCTTTTTTGACCACGTCGATAAGCTTCCAGTGACGTTTGATCACTGGTGTTTTTGATTCGAATACGATCATATCTGGCTTGAACTTCTTCAATCTCTCTAGCCACTCTTCGGCTGATAGCTCCTCGGCGATACCATCGTCCCACATCACTTCATAGCCGTGCTCCTTCAACAAGGACGCAGCGTAGGAAGGCACCATAGGATAGATATAGGTCGGATTGTTGAACCATTGGAATTGACGATTCTGGGTCAGAAGTGGGATACCTTTGTCTGAAGGAAAAGGCGGGTAAGAAATTGCAATCTTATATTTCGAATTCTTCTTGATCTCTTCGACGGTAGGCTTTTTCAAATGTTTTAACTCAGGCATATATCTCCCAAAATTTATTTAGACCTATTCAAGATAACAAAAAAACATATTCGTGACAACCTTCTCAGCGCTCAAGCTTCTTCGAGAGCAGCCCTTGTACAAAGCGAATGCCATACCAAACATGAGTTAGGAAAACCATTGGGATTGTGATCAGCCCAACGAGCGGATTTTTCCAACGGAATGAGATTATGAGCGCATCAGCAATAAGCAATAAACAATAAGCAATGAGCGGAACAAGTAGGATCATGAATAATGAAGCATGAATTATGAACAAGATCGCGAGAACAATTAAATACAGATCAAACATTGTCGGGACGAAATAGAACGGTTTGCGTGAAGTTTCAGGATAGATCTTGGCAAAATGGCCTCTGTGAAGCGCGTAATTTCCAATTTGTTTGAAATGTTTGAGTAGATCACTCCGCCGATGGTGATAAACGATTGCTTTTGGTTCATAGATGATCTTGTATCCGGCGTGAAGAATGTCAAGACAAAGTTTGGTGTCCTCGCCAGGCCAATAAGTATTGTCGAAGCCGCCCACTTTCTCAAATACGTCTTTTCGGACGAGTAAATTTACCGTTGGCCAGTCCTCTACTTCTTTGACGCTTCCGATGGACAGATAACGATCTCTCGCCTTCGCGCCGCCGACATAGGATTCAAAGACCGCCCCAGAGACTTTCTGTAATACTCCATCATCTGCAGGCGTCATAGCCGGTCCACCTACTGCTCCGACTTTTTTTCGTCAAAGTGCTTGATCGCTTTCTCAAGCCAGTCTGGCTCTGGATAGGCGTCATCGTCCAGAAATGCCAAGATCTCGCCGGTCGCATATTTCAAGGCCAAATCTCGCTTCTCGGCTGGGCCAACTTTGCCTGAAGCTATTATTCTGGTTTTCGGCCACGAATTTGTCTTGTCCTCCACGTCAGGAAAAATAAGGATTTCGAAGTCAGGCCAATTAAGCTTGAGCATCTTGGGCACCGACTCGCGAATATAATCGTTAACAGCGATAACTGGGATGATTATTGAGACTTTTTTGTTTTCGGTCATATTTTGAGTGATTTAATAAATTTTACAATTTCTTCTTTGGTCTCGTCCCTTTGAAGAGCAAACTCTATGTTGGTCTTGATATAGTCTATCTTGTCGCCGATATCATACCTCTTGCCATCGATCTCATACGATACCAAGCCTTCGTTGGTCGCAAGCATTCTCATTGAATCGGTGATCTGAATTTCACCACCCTTGCCCGGTTTCGTCTTCTCGATATATTTGAAAATTTCTGGAGTGAAGATATATCGAGCCGAAATTGCTAATCTTGAAGGAGCAGATTCAACTGATGGTTTCTCGACAAGATCATGGACGTCGTGGTAAACCGTCCCTGATTTGGTTTTCTTGGTCCCCTTCTTATAATCGATAATGCCGTATCTGGCAACGTTTTCAATCTTTTCGACGTATTCTCCGCCAACGACAGATTGTCCTGTTTCGGAAAAAATTTCTGTCATGTCCCTGAGACAGTGTTCTTTTTTGTTAGACACAATGATAGTATCTCCAAGCAAAACCGCGAAGGGTTCGTTTCCTACGAAATATTTGCCCTGATAAATTGCATCCGCTAGGCCCAATTGTTGATGTTGCCTTGTGAAATGAAGATGCGCTAATTTTGAGATCTCCTGGATAGCCCGTAGCTCCTTGGCCTTGCCCTTCTTTTGCAATGCTTCAATCAACTCCAGCGACGGATCGAAGTGGTCCTCAATTGTTCTTTTGTTTCGACCAGTAACGATAAGGATCTCCTCAATACCCGAGGCGGCAGCTTCTTCGATGACATACTGAATCACCGGCTTGTCGACTATGACAAGCATCTCCTTGGGTTGAGCAATTGTGGCTGGCAGGAATCTAGTGCCGAGTCCGGCAGCCGGGATGATAGCTTTTTTGACTTTTTGGGACATGGTTAACGTCCGATAGAATAATAATCAAACCCTTTTTCTTTCATCTCATCTGGATTATAGATATTTCGACCATCAAAGATGATCGGCTTATTCATCGACCTTTTTATTTTCTCGAGGTCTATTTGCTTAAATTCATCCCATTCTGTAACAATTGCCAACGCGTCAGCGTCCTGGCAAGCGTCGGCTGCCTTGGCAGCAAATTTGACCTCTGGCATGATGCGCTCCAGATTCTCCTGAGCCACAGGGTCGAAAGCAACGATTTCTGCGCCGAGGCTAATTAGTGACTCTAAAATTGCGACAGATGGAGCCATGCGGATATCATCAGTTTTTGGTTTGAAGGCGATACCCCAAACCGCTATTTTTTTGCCTTTGAGACCTCCCAGTTTTTCCTGCATTCTCAGGACAAACCTCTGCCTTTGCTCTTTGTTTACGGCCTCTGCCTCTTCGAGAATGCCAAACTTAACTTTGTGATCATTCGCAATCTGGATCAGTGCCTCCACGTCTTTGGGGAAACAAGAGCCACCATAGCCAAGTCCAGCGTTCAAGAAAGCATGAGCGCCGATGCGTCTATCCAGCTTCATGCCGCGAGAAACTTCATCGACATCTGCCCCAACTCTTTCGCAAATGTTTGAGAGTGTATTGATAAATGAGATCTGAGTGGCGAGGAAAGAGTTTGAGGCATATTTGATCATCTCAGCAGTTTCGAGATTGGTGATCAATATTGGGGCACCCAATACCTCATAGAGTTTGGCCACTTTCTTGGCCGCCTTTTGACCGTTGGCGTCGCCCAAGACCACACGATCTGGGTGAACCCAGTCCTCTATCGCTGTTCCTTCTCGCAAAAATTCTGGGTTTGATACTACGTCAAAATCACCCTTGTAATATTTCTTGATCGTATTTCTGACTAGCTCACCAGTTCCGATTGGAACTGTGCTTTTATTGACTACGACTTGATAACTCTTTAGGTTTTTGCCGACTTCTTCAGCGACAGCTATCACATATTTGAGGTCTGCCCGTCCGTCTCCATCTGGTGGCGTGCCGACAGCAATAAAAATAATTTCAATACCTTCGAGATTGCCTGGCAGGTCAGTTGTGAATTTAATCCGGCCAGCCTTGAGATTCTTGGCAGAAATAGCGATAGGAGAAGCTATGTACTTAAAC
>CAZGJE010000024.1:1657-2277 GCA_964526355.1 uncultured Candidatus Saccharibacteria bacterium | reverse complement strand
CTCGACCCGGCTCATATATCGGCGAGATACCCTGCTCTAATTTCTTGACTTTTGCCGCATCGACATCGACGCAGACAACATCGTTGCCCAAATCAGCCAAGCATACGCCCTGAACCAACCCGACATAACCAGTCCCAACGACCATAACTTTCATACTGTCTCCTAAATATAACTTATTATTTTACACGCAAAAATGTAAAACCAAAGAAGAATGGAGAATTGTTTAGTAGCCAATCTCTTTAAACCAGGAAATTGTTTTTTGGAGCCCTTCCTCAAGTTGAACTTTTGGCTCCCAGCCAAGCTTTTCTTTGGCCAAGGAGATATTCGGTTGGCGTTGAGCTGGATCATCTTTTGGAAGAGATTAAAAAACTATTTTTGATTTTGAATTGGTCAGCTTGAGGACTTTCTCGGCCAATTCTAGCATTGTAAATTCGTTGGGGTTGCCAATATTGATCGGGCCTTCGATACTAGAGTGAATCATTTTCATCTGAGCATCGACTTGGTCGGAGATATAGCAAAATGATCTAGTTTGCTTACCCCCTCCGAACACCGTGATGTCCTCGCCCCTTAGAGCCTGACGAATGAAGTTTGTGACAACTCGGCCATCGTACGCGTCCATC
>CAZGJE010000024.1:0-1647 GCA_964526355.1 uncultured Candidatus Saccharibacteria bacterium | reverse complement strand
AGATGCGGATCATCCCGGTGTTTACGCCAAAATCTTTTTTGTAGTAGTAAATCAAGGCCTCAGCGTATCGTTTGGCCTCGTCATAGCACGATCTCTCTCCGTATGAATTAACATTGCCCCAATAACTTTCTTTTTGTGGGTGATCAAGCGGATCACCGTATACCTCAGAAGTAGAGGTGTGAAAGAATCTGGCCTTGTTTTTACGAGCGATTTCAAGCATATTTTTGGTTCCTATCGAGCTAACCTCCAGTGTTTCGATCGGGTGTTCACGATAACCGACAGGAGAGGCCGGACAGGCGAGATTTAACACGTAATCAATTTTTTCGCCAATCTCGATTGGCTTGATGATATCATATTCAATAAACTTGAATCTAGAATTCGATAAAAAAATGGCTAGATTCTCTTCCTTGCCAGTGATTAGATTATCGAGACAGATCACCTTTGAATCTGGGATCTCCAGAAGTTTCTCAATCAGGTTGGACCCAATGAAGCCCGCGCCTCCTGATATTAAATATGTTGCCATTCTAATTCCTTGCTACTTTTGCTTTGAATAATAATTCAGTATCTTTGCGCGGTAAAAGACGGTCAGCGTATCTATGAACATATTTTTAATGGCGCTAAGATTGGCCGCTCCTGAGCCAGCACTATTGAATTTCATCTCGACGGGCGCTTCGAAGATACGGCGATAGCCTAGTTGATAAGCTATCACTAGCATCTCCAAATCGAAAGCATACTGCTTGACCAACACTCTGGGCATAACGTCGAGAGCAACCTTTCTTTTCAAGAATTTCAACCCGGTTTGCGTATCGGTGACATTAAGACCAAATAATATTCGAATCAGCTTCTGATAACACCATGAGTATACCCGGCGCATCAATGGATAGTTAACCTTTGAGGCCGGATGCCGTTTGGAGCCGATGACAAAGTCAGCGTCGAATATTTCCATCAATTTCACACATTTGTCAAATTGCTTGGGGTCGAAATCTCCGCCGGCGTCAACAAAGGTAATAATGTCTCCTGAAGCCCTCTGGGTGCCGTATTTAAGGGCGTACCCTTTACCATGATTCTTGGAATATTCAAATACCTTCACCTTGACTGACTTGTGTCGTCTAGCCTCGTAGGCAGTGTTGTCGGGAGACCCATCAACGACCACGATGACTTCATAACCATAGTCTAGAATATCGTGAGCCTCCAGAATGGCATCGACCGTCTTGTAGATACTTTTTTCTTCCTTGTAGGCAGGAATCACGATCGACAGTTTCGGTCTATTCTCCATATTCACCTTTCAGAAATTGAGCTACCTGTTCCTTTTTGATGAATAGATAATATCCAATCATAGTAACGAAAAGCAACACTTGTGAGGTAATAAATATTCGGATTAACACCGATATCGAGGGATGATAAAACGATGACCAAGCTACCGCCAGGACAGTTGCAAGCCCCATGAAAATGATAAATACAAAGTTTTTGATCGCCAGATAGTAGTTCGCAAGTAGATTGACAAGGGTATAGAAAAGCACAAACACTCCGAGTTGCGGTAAATAGTTGTAGAAACTAGTGTAATTATTCCCGTACAAAATTTTCATTACTAAACCAGGCACAACTGAATAAATTCCGATAATAATTAAAGCCCCGACCGCAGTTAGA
>CAZGJE010000023.1:6991-9482 GCA_964526355.1 uncultured Candidatus Saccharibacteria bacterium | reverse complement strand
AGCCAAAGACCAGCTATGCCAGAGTCATCAAATGGGGTCATCCAATCGCAAATGGAATTCATCAATTTCATCAAAGCAGCACGGGAGGCAGGAGTGCTTGGTACGGAGCGCCCCGATAGACCATACGAGGATTTTCAAGGGGCTAAGGTAAAACCTGGAGAGCCGATTGTTACTACTGATCTATCCCCAGAAGATCGGGCGAAGCTGGTTGAGCAATATCAATCTCACAAGGAGAAAATCCAGGACATCGTTGTCGTCGAACACGAATCAGCAGTGGACAGCTTAAAGTCTAATATAGAAAAAAGGTATTCACAAAACATCGATAATATAGTTCGCGTTTTAGCGTCCTCGTGGGAGTCAGGAAATGGCAAGGATGCAATATATCCGGCAGAGCGTGTGCGCACGATTATTGTTGAATACATCGCTGACACATTTGCGGCTATGAAGGTAAGAGGCGACTATATTATCAATATGAGCAGCGAAATAGGGAAGATCCTACATGGCATTACGAGCAATGCGCAGTTTAATTTAGCTCTTTCGGAAGCTTCTAGGACAAGTGACTTTTACAAGAAGAAAGAAAATTCGGGCTTCGCAATGGGTGTGGCACTGCGCGATGCCATCATGATGAACGCGGGAGAGGGTTCTGACACGTCCAAAGAAAGTCCGATCGCCGAGATAGTGGACGCTGTTTGCGCCATGGAGGGCAATGACCACGGCTTTGCCACTGGTTCATCAGGACTAGAACATTATGGGAACCGAAGAACTGCTAAAAGGGTCATATCATCAGTATTGCCAATGCTAAACCTTGTCCGTGCGAGTGAAGGTTTTTTTGAAGGCAAGCTCAAAGACAAGTTTGGCGACCAGAAATCTCAGAGAATGTTTGAGATCGGTGGATTCAAGATCGATGAGGGCGGAGCAATTATCCCCACGAAGTCACACGGCGAATATCCCGCACCATATATCACCGCAACGACAGTAGAGCAAACCAAGTCGAATTATAGAGACACTCTGACTCGTACTGCGGGTGAAGTTGAGTCTGGTACTGAGCAAAAAAGACAGGCGAAACTTGCAGAGCTTCGCCAAACGCAGGAACTCTATGATTCTGTCCTAGAGCAGGGTGATATATTTGAGAATATCCAGAAGCTAACTCGGTACGTAGAGGCCAAGCAGACCGAACTTGCCAACCTGCCTCAAATGCTGAAGAACGCGGTAACCAATGCAAGAGCTCACGCGGATGAGGTTGAAAGTAGAAACTTCCTTCGAAAAATGTCACCAAAACACAAACAGGATGTTGCAGCGGCTGAACTGGCGTTAGACGAGGCAATCGAAGCTCAGAGAAACCCAGAGCCGATTAGACAAAGAATAAAGGCACAAATTGACGAGGTCAATCAGAAGGTAGAGGAACTTCAAGGGATGTCCGCTAAATTGCCAGCCGAAATCACCTCAAAGGCGGAGCTTGAGGCGGCTAGGAGCAAAGTCGCTGAGCAGATCGCTCAACTCGGCAAGGAATAAGCAATAGGACACCTCAAATGGTAGGAAAATAATCACATTTCTGCTATAGTATCGAAATGCAAGTTAGAATCAACAAATATTTATCTGAATCAGGAATATGCTCTAGGCGACAGGCCGATGAGCATATTTTGGCAGGCAAGATATCGATAAACGGCCAGGTCAGTAGGGAACTTGGCGTCAAGATCGATCCAGATCGGGATGAAGTATTATTTGATGGCAAAAAAATTCAAAAATCAGATAGCCTGGTATATTTCGCATTTTACAAACCCAAAGGCGTAGTTACCACCTCAGATGACGAACAGGGTCGCAAAACAGTCTTAGATTTCTTCCCTCCGTCCCCCAGAATTTATCCCGTCGGTCGCCTCGATCAATATTCCGAAGGATTGGTAATTCTGACAAACGATGGCGATCTGACCCAGAAACTTACTCATCCAAGCTTCAAACACGAGAAAGAATATGAAGTAGAAGCTCGGACAGGTAAGCTCGATGCTCATGTTGGCTCGACTCAAATCGTCAAAATGTTTACCAACGGCCTCTATATCGATACCAAGAAGATGTACGCTGACAAAGTAGAGGCAATCAGTGAAGACGCTGATTCCAAGTTGATAACTTTGAAAATGGTCCTTCATACTGGTTATAATCGACAGATCAGGCGGATGTGTGATAAAATTGGTTTGCAAGTTGTCAAATTGGTCAGAACAAGAATAGCTAAATTGCGACTTGATTCGCTCAATCTCAAGCCTGGCGAGCACAAAGAAATTAATCTCGAGTCAATTCTATAATGATGAAGTTAGCGATAATTTTCTCAATTATTTTCAACACTTTTGGCATGGGTGGGATTGCCAACAACATCGACAAATCAATCATCACGGAAAGGTCTGGGAGTGATTTGTCTGCTCATGCCTCGATTCAGGAACTTGTTCTCCCGGAGCTGAAGGAACCGCCAAAGGTGGGCAATTTTGCGAAGGAACCCTCAAAC
>CAZGJE010000023.1:0-6981 GCA_964526355.1 uncultured Candidatus Saccharibacteria bacterium | reverse complement strand
TTATGCCAAGTATTACCTATTGATCGACCCAGAAAGTGATGTGGTCTTCACTTCGAATGACGCCAATACGAAAACTGCCATAGCCTCAACGACGAAGATAATGACCGCGACAATAGTCCTCGAGAACTACAAGTTAGATGATATTGTTACAATATCTCGCGAGGCGGCGATTCAAGTAGGGATGGATCCAACAACAAAATTTGGAGAAAAAATTACAGTAGAAAATCTGCTTGACGTATTGCTCATAATATCATCCAATAGAGCAGCCTACGCCTTGGCAGAGCATATTAATCTGCCGGGAGAAACGGGCACAGACAAATTTGTAAGAATGATGAACGAAAAAGCAAAATCTCTCGGTATGTACGATACTGACTATCATGATGCAGCCGGTCTGGATACTACTGGGTATTCAACGGCTCATGATCTTGCAATTATTACCGAATATGCAATGCAAAAACCACTCTTTGCACGGATTGTCGGCACACCAAAAAAATCCGTCACAGATATAACTGGTAATATAGTGCATGAATTAAAAAATTCCAATCGATTAGTATCAGATTGGAATTATCCAGGCGCTATAGGGGTCAAGACTGGCTATATGCCTGAAGCAAGCCACTCGCTCGTAGCAGCAGCAAAGCGAGATAATCATACTTTGTATGCGATAATACTCTATACCACTTATGACACGGCCGAAGAGTCTGCAACTGAGGCCAGGAAGCTTCTCGACTGGGGCTGGGCAAATATTGACTGGGGCAAGAATTAGGACTCTTTGACTATTGTATCCCAACTATCAAGTGCAGATTGAGCGGCGTCAGTCTGGGCTTTTTGTTTTGAAGAACCTTCACCCTGACCAACTTTCTTTTCGTTCAAATATGCCGCTACGGTAAAAATTTTATTATGGTCTGGCCCTATCTCACTGACTACCTCGTATGATGGTGTAATACCAAACTTATCCTGCGACATTTCCTGAAAACGACTCTTTGCATCAAAATATGACCCATTCTCAAGAATGTCTTCAAGTTTGTAAATGATATTTTTGAGAACAAAGTTATATGCCTCGTCGAAATCTTGGTCGAGGTAGATAGCACCGATAAGTGCTTCAAAGGCATTGGCGAGTAGAATATCTCTTGCTTTACCCATATTCTTGGCTTCGCCTCGAGAGGTTTTGAGGAAAAGGTCTAACCCAATTCTTTTTGCCTCTACAGAGAGAGACTCACCTTTGACTAGTGCACTTCGCCAGTTAGTCAGATCTCCTTCTGGTTTGTCGTAATTACCATAAAGATATTTGGTAACTGCTAACTCTAAGACGGCATCACCAAGAAACTCGAGCCTTTCATTGTGCTCTAGATTCAGAGACTTATGCTCATTGAGATACGATCTGTGAATAAATACTTGCTCGAGTAACGATTTATCCCTGAATTGCACCCCAATTGATTGTTCAAATTCAATTAATGTTTTCATTTTCTCCTTCTATAGGTGATTGTAGTTTGTTTGTTATTTTGTCTTCATATTTTTTGTAAACGGTGCCCAGGACACCATTCACAAATTTTGAAGAATTATCTCCGCCAAACTGTTTGGCTAGTTCTACTGCTTCATTGATTGAAACTTTGGGCGGAATGTCATTGACGTAAAGCAATTCATATATTGCAATTCTGAGGACTTCGCGGTCAATCAATGATATCTGATCCATCGGCCATTCTGGCGCTGATTCGGTGACAATTTCTTCTAATTCATCTTTTAGTTTCGATACGCCTTCAACCAAAAGATCGACAAAATCAGATTCGCATTTATCGGCATATTCGCTAATGTTTCGCTCCATCACCTCATCTTTGTTTGACTCGGGACGAAAATCGAGTTCATAGAGAGTCTGCATGGCGATCATTCTAGAAAGATGGCGATTCATAAAAATTTCTCACTGTCATTCCAGACTTGATCTGGAATCTATTTAATACTGGATCCTGAATCAAGTTCAGGATGACAAAATTAGTCTTTTTTGATATCGAGAACTTGTTTCTTCGCGAAGGTGCCACAATTGTAGCAAACCTGATGGGCTACTTTTGGCTCATGGCACTGTTCACAAAAGACAACGGCAGGTTTCACTACCTTGTCGTGCATTCGGCGCATGCCCTGCTTTGAATTATTCGTTCGCTTTTTTGGTTCGGCCATTAGAAAATCCTGTTTTGTTAGTAGATATTATGTCGTTATTATTGCATAAACCAGCCAAAAAATCAACCAGCCAAAAGTATAATTATTTGGTCACAATGCTTACTAGCTTCTTCGCAACGATTATGACTCGAATTACCTCATGATTGGTTAACAAATCGATAATTTTGGGAGAATCGAGAGCGACTTTCTTCAAATCCGTGTCTGAGATTTCTGAAGAAACTGTCAATTTATCTCTCACCTTACCATTAACTTGCACAACAATTTCAACCGTATCGGCGATTAAGTATTTTTGGTCGACCTTCGGCCATGCAGATTGCTCTATGGAACCATCGAAACCAGCAGTTACCCAGATCTCAGAGGCAATATGTGGGGCAAGGGGGTAGAGGATTTGCAGAAATTTTTGATATGAAGGTTCGCTGATCTTACCAACTTTTTCAAATAAATTATTAAATTCCATCAACTTGGCCACAGCAGTGTTCAAGTGGAAATTCTCAAAATCTTCGGTAACTCCTTTGATCGTTTGATTCAATTTAATAAGAAGGTCGTTTGTATCTTCCACATCACCAACCTTACTTTCGTTTTTCCATACACGATTGAGGAATCTGTAGACGCCCTGTACGCCAGCCATATTCCATGCCGACTCTTGGTCATAAGGGCCGATGAACGCAATGTACATGCGTAGAGTATCGGCACCAAATTGTTTCACAATCTCATCAGGGTTAATTACATTTCCGAAAGACTTACTCATCTTTCGTCCATCAGGGCCCAAGATAATGCCATGTGCAATTCTTTTGGCGTATGGCTCAGGGGTTGGAGCAGCGCCTAGGTCAGAAAGAAACTTATGCCAAAACCTTGAATAAAGTAAGTGAAGTGTTGTATGTTCCATTCCGCCATTATAAATATCGACAGGGAGCCAGTGTTTCAGAAGATCTCTGTTCTCAGAAAAAATATTTCCATTCTTTTGACTTTTGAGTTTTGAATTTTGCATTAAAACGTAAGCTAAGAAATACCAGGAACTACCAGCCCAGTTGGGCATAGTGTCAGTCTCTCTTTTTGCCTTGCCACCACATCTGGGACATGTTGTCTCGACCCAATCAGTAATTGCAGAAAGTGGGGATTGACCATCATTCGTTGGTTCGTACTTATCTACGTCTGGCAAAGTGATCGGTAGTTGATTTTCTGGAACTGGTACCTTGCCGCATTTCTCGCAGTGGATGATCGGAATTGGTTCACCCCAATAATGTTGTCGAGAAAATATCCAATCCCTGAGCTTGTAATTAATTGAAGATTCGCCTCTTCGCGATTCCTTCAGCTTTGCTGTAATAGCTTTCTTTGCCTCCACGGAGGTCATGCCGTCAAATTCGCCGGAGTTTATCAATTTGCCATATTGGACGAATGCCGCCTCAGCTATATCTGCGGAGTCATTTTCGTTTGTAATAACCTGGACAATATTGATCTCGTGTTTCTTGGCGAATTCGAAGTCTCTCTCGTCGTGTGCGGGTACAGCCATGACGGCACCCGTGCCATAATTGGACAAAACATAGTCTGCAGCGTAGATATCAACTTCTTCGTTGTTTATGGGGTTAATCGCATAAACGCCATAAAGCTTGACTCCAGTTTTGTCTTTCTGTAGTTCGGTACGTTCCAAGTCAGATTTTTTCTTTGCTTCGGCTAGATACTCTTGGACCTCTTCAAAGTTTTGAATATGGTGACCAAGCTTCTTGACTAAAGGATGTTCTGGCGCCAACACGACATATGTACAGCCAAACAATGTATCAGCGCGGGTGGTAAATACCTCGATTTCTTCGTCGTGTACGGTATTGCTAAAACCTTTGACGTCAAAGATAATATTTGCGCCTTCGCTTCGGCCAATCCAGTTAATCTGCTGAGTCTTGATCTTGTCTAGATAGTCGACTGTATCAAGATCACTGATCAATCTATCGGCATAGGAGGTGATCCGAAGCATCCACTGTTTCTGGTTTCTTTTTTCAGACGCAGTACCGCAGCGTTCGCAAGCCCCACTCACAACCTCTTCGTTGGCCAACACTATTTTACATGAAGGACACCAATTGACCGGCATTTCGGCTTGGAAGGCGAGACGAGGAGTATGATAGTCGTCATCTGCAACCTCGACAAGTTTGCCGTCGACAATGCCGTGTTTATAAAATTGTAAGAAAATCCACTGAGTCCAGCGATAATATTCTGGATCGGTTGTATTGACCTCTCGTGACCAGTCAAAGGAAAGCCCGAGAGACTTCATCTGGGATTTGAATACTGCGACATTATCAGCGGTAGCCTTTTGGGGCTTGATCTTGTTCTTGATTGCAAAATTCTCTGTTGGCAGGCCAAAAGCATCCCAGCCAATTGGGTACATTACGTTGAATCCCTGAAGCCGTTTCATCCTACAATAAGCATCAGAGGCGCCATAGCCCATACAATGACCGACATGAAGGCCAGCACCGGAAGGGTAGGGGAACTCTACTAGATGATAGTGCTTTGGCAGACTAGAATCGTCATCGGATTTGCCGTAATTTGTCTCCTCCCATTTCTTCTGCCACTTAGATTCAATTTCTTTGAAATTATATTCACTTGGCATGCTAAATCTTTCGTTGATTATCTGTTCAATAGAAATGTTATCATTTTCGGGTCCTGAATTCAATTACGTATATGCAATGTGTTTGGACCAAGATTTGACAGAGCTAGCCTTGTCTAATACAAATAGAGCTAAGAATAGCTTTGCATATAGTTCTGAAATAATTGACTAAACCAGGAGGATAATGAAATTTTTACGCGCTTCAGTTTGTGGCATTATTTTCGCATTACTTTTAATTTTCGCCCCGAAAGTCTTTGCGGAAGATTCTCAACCCGAAGCCGAAATCCAGAAGACTGCGACTATAATGGTTGATGCTCAAGCTACGGGTGAACTCAAATCAGGAGAATTTTTTAAAGCGAGTTTTGTTGTGGATGGCGGCAGCCAGAAGTTTGACACCTTCCAGTCTACGGTCGTATTATCTGGGCTATCCTTGGTAGATGTTGTCAGCTCCGATTCGATCTACTTTACTCAGCGCCCGACAGTTGCTGACCTTAGTTTCTCGGGGCAGGTATTAGAGGCACAAGACAGGGTCACTGTGTTTGAAGCAACGCTTCAAAAGGTAGATAATGGCAAAGCAAGTATTAGTTTCGCTGATTCTGACGTGACATTTACCGAAAGCGACCTTCCGGTAAGCATTTTCAAGGAAGCCAAGACCACAAATCTTATTCCCCAAAGTTTGTCGGAAGCCTTACTGAAACTAGATCTGTCTAACAAAATTGTAGCGACAATGTTCACGCTGTTAGCTATAATCGTGATTACGTTAGCTCTTCTAATTTTAGCAAAAATGGGGAAGTTAACATTGACCAGGAGAACCGCTGCGGTCCTCGTGGCCGCGGTGGGGGTTTTCACCGCTGGAGGAATGTACATAATCCAAAACGACGATTTGCATTTTAAAGCAGATTCATCCAGAAATATTCCACGAAGTGTCAAGATTTTGAATAAGGGTGATGCCTATACCATGACAAAACTGGTAGCTCAAATTGATTGGGGCGCTGGAAGCACTAATATGTGGAATGACAACGTTGCCAGCGAGGAAGTTATGATCAACGGCAAACAAGTACAAAATACTCGAGTAGGCACAACGAGCAGGATCTGGCGTTTCTATCATCTCTCATCTGATTATACTAATCTTCCCGTTGGTAAAACGTTTACATTGAGTACTCGAGTCAAATTTAGTAATGGCAAAACCATGGAGTCTGACACTGTCACCCTGACAAAACGAGCCGATCCTTATATTAAGCTCAATAACAAGGGTATGGTTACTCTTAATTCTGTTTTTGACTATGAAATCGTAGCCGAAGATCCGGACCTAGTCGCTTATCTTAAGGAAGGGCTGAACCAGTGCACTTTTTACGAAGGTAAGCCGCAGCGGATCGCAAGTGCAAAGAATTTTACTGTCACAAATTGTCAAAGTGGCATAAAGTTTTCTGAGTTACTATCAGGCCCTGCCTCAAACGCTATAATCAAATGGAAACCTTTCTTGGCTGACCAAGCAAGCGAAGATTCTTTCAAGCGATTAAATGGCATAACATGGTCAGAATATATCCAAGAGCTGAGCAAAAATGCGTCTGCCCTAGGTGCTCGAGGGAGGGCTAACCCCACTGAAGTGCAATCTACTACATTTGATAAATTTTTAGCGATATGGCAACCGCTTATCGGCAATAAGGTTGCAGAGGATTCATTTCTCCAGACGAACGGCAAAACTCTGACTCAATTCATCTCAGACTATGAGGCCAAGAATGGTGCTTCAGGCAGGAAATCGCTAAGTAGTTTCGACGATAATCAGCCATTTTACATCCGCTTCTGGTTCGATCCCTCGAAGGCTACGAGCAGCGCTGCGAAAAGTGCTGCGGCACGCTTGCAAGCGAAATCAGGTGACATCGGCGGCGCGTCCTGGATGGAACAGTATTCTGTCCTGGCTAAAGGCACCAAAGAAGACCCTGCTTACAAAGTTCCCTCATGGTCCAATTCGTGGTATTTAGCAAAGTAAGAAGCAATAGCAACAAAGACGTCCTTAAGGGACGTCTTTGTTGGTGTGTGACGAGGCATAATTGTTAGCAACCGTTAAGATTGCCGGTAGAAGTAGAAATAATTCTACAAATATGATAAGGTGTTTGTGCTCAATTAATTTTTGAAGAAAAGTTTTGGGCCCTTAGCTTAGTTGGTAGAGCGCCTCCATGGCATGGAGGAGGTCAGCGGTTCAAATCCGCTAGGGTCCACCA
>CAZGJE010000022.1:0-9945 GCA_964526355.1 uncultured Candidatus Saccharibacteria bacterium | reverse complement strand
GATAAGAACATAAAAAAGCGACAACCTCAACGAGGCTTGGTCAAATATATCTTTGAAAAAACGATTGATTCTCATTTTTTTATTCTAATCTTGTAGCCAAAGCCTCGGACAGTCTGAATTAAAGACTTCTTGTTTATGAATGGTTTGTCAAGTTTATTCCTGAGATAACCGATGTACACCTCAACTGTGTTGGGCAAGATATCTGCATCGTAATCCCAAACATGGCTGATGATATTATCCTTGGTCAGAATTCTACCAGCATTTCTCATCATATATTCGAGAAGGGCGAACTCTTTCGATGACAAGCTAATTTTTTTGCCACCTCTAGACACTTCGTAGGTAACATTATTAAGCCTCAAATCATCGATAATCATCTCGTTCTCAACAACATTTTTGGGGCGTCTCAGCAATGCACGAACTCTAGCCAATAATTCCTCAAAAGCAAAAGGTTTGATCAAATAGTCATCTGCCCCAGCGTTCAGTCCCTCAACGCGATCGCTAACTTTATCTTTTGCTGTCAACATAATCACTGGTATGTGAATCTGTTTTTTTCGGATTGCTTCGCAAATCTTGATGCCGTCAATTTCAGGCAACATTCGGTCTAGTATGATTAAGTCATACGGATTTGTGAGAGCATTACCCAGACCGTCCTTCCCATCATAAGAAGCGTCAACCGCAAAAGATTCCTGCTCTAGGCCCTTTTTGACTGCATTTGCTATTTTGTGATCATCTTCAACAATTAATATCCTCATTCTTCTCTTTCTATATAATTATAGTAGCATAATACACCTAATTTGCTGAAAATAGACTGAGAAAATTAGAGCATCTCCTTGATCAAATCGTAATATAATGTTATAAAAAATTAATATTGGAAGGAGGAATAGACCATGGGACTTAGATATGCGCTTGAGTATTACAAGCCAACTCTGCACTTCCCCTCTATCGCAGCAATAAACTTTGAATGGTTGCGTGAACTTGGTATCACCAAAGCATTGGTAGATCTGGATGGTACCCTGGCGGCGATTCTTTCGGAGCGCTACGAGACAGAGACCTTAGACGCGCTTCTGGGGTATTTCAACCCATCCGACATCTGCGTCTTCTCTAACACCGGCGTATCATGGTTTGTCCCTCGAGTCAGACGAATTGCGGAACGCTTGGGTTGCGAATTCCTGGCCTGCTACCCGCCGCACGCGATGAAACCGATGCCGCGCGCGTTTGGAGCTGCCATCCGCTTAGTCAACGGCTGTTCTCGCGACACTGTGATGATCGGAGATCAGCTCGGGCGCGATATCCTCGGCGCCAACCTGGTCGGCATACCGAGCATCTTGGTCAAGACTATTCCGCCCATCCCCTGGTGGAAAATGCCAACACATCACAAGGAGCAGAAATTGCTCCGCCGACTCGGAATCGAGTTCTAGCCCGCCTGCACTTGCAGGCTTTTTTATTTCTGCTTGAGAAAATCGTTAACGCTTTTTCTGGCAGCCTCAAGCATATTGCCAAGCAGTTTCTTGCCCATTTCGATCGACGACTTCTCTATCGGGTCATAACCATAATATTCAACAAGATCTTCATCCATAACTTGGAACTCTCTTGATTTGGCCTCTTCTTCGGGATGACATGCCCACAGTACCGAGATTTCTCCCTCATCGGCATGGTGGACAGTAACAGAGTCGTATGGATTCACAAATAAAACCTTTTTGTTTTTGGCTGCTTCTTCCAGCGCAGCAGTCTGATTTGAGCCACCATGACCTGTGATTATAATAATTTTTCGAAATCCCTGTTTTTCAAGATTATCCACAAGCGCGTTCAGTACCCCGACAAGAAGTTCCTTTTTTAGAAAATAAAGATTACCAGGAAGTTTCTTCTTGAGTTTCCTGTCCATTCCACGCATCTCTACGCCGTCTAACATCGCACTCCCATAACCACCGAGATAAAATGGAGGCAAAATGTAACCGGGATAATCCTTGGCAACTAGGTCACAAATTTTGGTCGCAATCACAAAATCAGTTTCGATCGGCAGATATTCCCCATGCCACTCAATTGTCCCTACTGGAATGTAAGCGATTCCTTTGTCCGCATAATCGGCAAATTTCGGTAAATAGGTAGCCTTCATAATCTCCCTCCATTATATTGCTCAACTACAAATCCAAACGATTTCGCGGCGTCAAGATTTTCTTTTTCATCATCTATCACAAATACATCACTAGGCTCGTTATCAATTACTTCGTGAACCTTCTTCCAAAACTTTCTGTCTCTCTTCAGATAACCAATATCGCAAGAAGCGAAAGAGCCATCAAAGAGCTCCGCTAACCCCAAAGTTTCGAGTATATATTTGACACGATACTTTTCATTATTTGTCGCGAGATAACATTTAGTCCCGTCTCGTCGGAAGCGGGATATCTCTACAAGTAATTCTCGATTCAACTTGCTCTCATTAGAAAACCAATAGTCCAGCAACTCACCAACTGATTTTTCCCAGCCCCAAACCATCAAATACTTATTCAATTCCACTTTCAGATCTGCTTTGCCGATCAAACAAAGTTGGAATTCCTTTTTAAAAAAAGACAGTATTTTACCGAGTGGCACTCCATAATCTTCAGAAAAACGTTGGCTAAAATATTTCTCTCTTCTGATGATCACCCCATCAACATCGTAAATAATTATCTTTTTCATATCGCAATATTATCGACAATAATAAAACAATTCAAGTCAGAGGCTAATAAAATCATTGCTCTTGGAGCGCTTTTGTGTTATAAACCATACCAGAGGTGACGTACATGAATAGACTCGTTCTCTGGCTCCTGGCATTCGTCGCACTTTACTTGGCGACGTACTTTACCCTTCCGCTTTCGCGCATGATTGCGGGAAACCTCAGCGTAGTTCATCCAGTCTCCTACACCGCCTGGATCTACGCCTTCATCCCCTACCTAATCGGGTTCAAGAATTGGGGATCACGTTCGATAGTAATGCACGCACTCGGCGCCACGATGTTCATCTTCGCCGCCGTGATAGCCGACAAAGAGGGCGCTTGCGAGGTTGGACGCGTTATCTTCTGGGGCACTGCCCTGATGTCCCTAATAACCGTCTCCAGACGGACAGAAGAGTTACGCCGCAGGTCAGATGCCAGGATAGATAAGTGGTTCGGCCCTAAGCTTGTAGCCTTTGGGCTGATATTCCTCTTCCCGCTGGGTCTCGAATTCTTGCCCATGTTCAAATAGCCGCCAACACACAATCAGAGTGTTGGTTTTTTATTTGAACAATTTATTTGCCATAATTTTCGACTAGCCCCCTAGACAAATATTTATTTTATCTGTTAGATTGTGGAAGATGGGTATCGAAACACTTATCTTAATAATTGCAATCATTGCGCTAGCGCTTATTTTTGATTTTACCAATGGTTTCCATGACGCTGCCAACTCTGTAGCAACAGTGGTATCAACTCGTGTACTCACACCAAAACAAGCTGTCATCTGGGCAGCCTTTTTTAACTTTATCGCCTTTTTGATCTTCGGCACAGCAGTAGCCAAGACAATCGGCAAGGGCATGATTGATATCAGCCAAGTCGACCTCTATGTCATCATGGCTGGAGTCATTGGCACAATAGTCTGGAATCTAACTACCTGGTATCTGGGCCTTCCGACCAGCTCTTCCCACGCCCTGATCGGGGGCTATGCCGGCGCCGCGATCGCCAAAGCAGGGTTTGGGGCGATCCTTTGGGCTGGCTGGACCAAAACTGTTATCTTTATCGTTTTGGCGCCCACAATTGGCATGGTCCTGGGTTTGGGCCTGATCACGTTGGCCACTTGGATCGCGCGCAAACAAACGCCAGCCAAAGTGACCAAGTGGTCCAAGATAATGCAAATATTCTCTGCCGCTCTCTATAGTCTGGGACATGGCGGCAACGATGCGCAGAAAACAATGGGTATTATCGCCACAGTCCTACTGGCTGGCGGTATCACCAAAACTTTCTCGATCCCCCTCTGGGTCGTACTGTCCTGCCACGGAGCGATCGCCCTGGGCACCCTTCTGGGCGGATGGCGTATCGTCAAGACCATGGGCAGTAAAATTACCAAGCTTCGCCCGATCGATGGTTTTGCCGCTGAGACAGCTAGCGCCCTTAGCATCTTCTTCGCTACTCATCTGGGCGTTCCTGTCTCAACTACACATGTCATCACCGGCGCGATCTCTGGAGTTGGATCGGCTAGGAGACTCTCAGCTGTACGCTGGGGCGTGACTCTCAATATCGTCTGGGCCTGGCTTCTGACCATCCCGCTAGCAGCCGCCTTCTCCTTCGTAACCTATCACATCGTCATACTTTTTATTAAATAGAGGATTCTATGAAATTTTTCCCACAGTCAACCGATTTCTTCGCACTCTTCGAGAAGCAAGCCACCTTGATGCAAAAAGCGGTAGATGTCCTTGCTGATCTGGAAACAAACAACGACGCCCACAAGCAATCGATCAAGATCAAGAAAATCGAGCACGAAGCCGATGATGTTATCCATGAGGTCATGAACAAGTTGAATAAAACCTTTATTACTCCCCTCGACCGCGAAGATATCGCAGAGCTAGCCTCCGAGCTTGATGACGTCATAGACGTGATGGATATGGCAGTCGCACGTATTTATATCTACAACATCGACCCGATCCCCAAACCAGCATTCCTCTACATTCATATCGCCGAAAAAGCGATCAAACAGGTAATAGCAGCGGTCAGAGAGCTGGGCAAAAACAAGAATCAAGCCAAATTACTAAAGCACTGCGAATTCGTAAACTTCATCGAAAACGAGGCCGACGATTTACACCGCCACACCCTCGGAGAGCTGTTCAAGAACGAGACTGACCCTATTACTATCATGAAGATCAAAGAACTCTATGAGATTTTGGAGCACGTCACAGACCGTTGTGAAGACGCCGCTAATACTATCGAGACTATAGTAGTCAAGAACCAATAAGCAGAGAGTTATTTTAGCACTAAATTGAACAAATACCCGGTGAGCATTATGCCTATCGCGACTATCGAGGCGAAGATGATGATCAGTTTTGTTTTCATCACCTTTCTCAATATCATGAACTCTGGCAAAGACAAGCCTGTCACTGCCATCATAAAGGCGAGAACCGTCCCGATCGCCACACCCTTTTCCGTCAGGACAGAAATAAGCGGGGTGATACCTGCCGCATTAGAATAAAGTGGGACTCCGAGCAAAGTAGCGAATGGTACAGCGTACCACTTGTCGCTACCAGCATATCGAGCCAAGAAATCAGTAGGTACGTATCCATGAATCACTGCACCGAGTGCGATGCCAACGACGACGTAGATCCAGACTTTTCTTGTAATATTTAGAGCGTAATCCTTGGCCCAATTCGCTCTGTATCTCCAGGTAATTTTACGTTGTTCGTTGAAAATATTTTTTTGATAATCATTTTCGATCAATAGCTTCTCAGGATTCAGTCGTCCAATAATTAATCCCGATATAATGGCAATCAAAAGGCCGCTGCCAATATATAGAAGTGCGATTTTCCAACCGAACATTCCGAGCAAAAGCACCAATGCCACTTCGTTGATCATCGGGCTAGAGATTAGAAAAGAAAAGGTTACGCCCAAGGGCACACCAGCCTTAATGAAGCCCAAGAAAAGTGGGATGGCGCTACAGGTGCAAAATGGAGTCACAATGCCCAATAACGAGGCCAGGATATTGCCAACAAACTGATTCTTGTGCGAGAGCAGCTTTCGAGTTTTTTCTGGCGGAAGGAAAGAGCGAATCATCGAGACAACGAAAATAATGACTAAAAGCAAGATTAGAATCTTGATCGTGTCATATATAAAAAAGTTAATTACTTCGCCCAGTCGTGAGTCCCCGCTGATCGAAAAAACGCTTAAGGTCAGCCAATCGGCAAGTAGTTTGATCGGGAAAAATATAATTTCCATTATTTATCTGCGAATATGTCACCCTCAAATGTTGCGCGATAGAGATTGATCTTGTCTCCGCCAGTAGAAGAATTGCCGCTTGATTCGCCAAAGTTCATATTCCAGGTATTTGATGTGGTTTGATACACATCAGGGTCAACGATCGCATTGCTACCGGTCTTCTGTACAACCTGGCCAGACAAAGTCGTCCACTTAAGCCCGTCGTTTGAGACGGCTTTGAATAAATTATTTTCGGTAGGCTCGAGTACCGAATAATACATAACCCACTTGGTTCGACCATTTACAGTTTGCTTGACTACATCTGGATCCACCGCCATATCAGTCAGTCGGTATCCGCCTTCTTTGAACCAAGTCTTGCCGTTGTCCTTCGATATCCTTGAACAGATGGACTGGCCACCGCAAACATAGTAAAGCCTAATGTCATTGTTGGCGAGCAGCACCATATCTGGTACAGAAGCAAAGAAATTGTCATATTTGGCACTGTCCACTACTATACCCTGCTTGGCGAAAGCCTTGCCATCAGTCGAAGTAGCAAGATACAGGTTGCGTTGATTTGTAGCACTAGCTGGACCCTGCTTTTGCCCTGGTTGAAGTTTGGGCGCTTGCTCGTAGAGCATGACCCAGCTGCCATCAGCGATTTGTACGGCGGAAGGATTGGACGCCATCATATTATCATCCTCCGTCACTCCAGTGGCAGTGGTCGTACCCCAAGATTTGCCATCATTTGACTCTGCATACAAAATCCCACCCGCACCGTTGATATACATCCTGTACAAAGATTCAGAAATCTTGTGAGTATCGCTTGAAGTCGTGTCTTTCATCAGAACGGATTTGTCTCTAGCCCAAGTCTCAGCCGTTTTTGCATTATCAGGCGCGGCGCTACTTGGATTGCCATGTTTGACCCAAACTCCATACTTATTTTTGATCCAACCGTCCTCGTCGCCACGCAAGAATACGAGTGCTCCCCCTGCTAGGAGAATTAGCAACAATATGAGCCAACCCCATTTTTTCAGAAATTCTAATTTTTTTGTGATCATCGAGCCAATCATTCCCTTATCCATATCCCATCCTCCAAATTATTGTGACAAAAATATTATTGCACTACTTGTTTAAAATTCTTTGATACCTTTATTCTACACCAAATTTTTTATAAATAAAAAATTTACCTTGATAGATTGCATGTTTTATGTTATAAATTGTTTACTGGTGCTTACAAATTCTGGCACCAAGAAAGAGGAACGTGTATGCGTACCCGTTGCCGTCCCTGGCTTCATCGTGGTCGAAGTCGACCTGCCCGATGGCAATGTGCCTCTCGACCAGGTCGTCCTGGTGCTCGCCGAGGAGACTTACGGCAAGAGCATAATGGCCATGGGCGAATTTTTCTACCCGATGGTGGATACCGAATGCTCCGCCATTCTGACCGGCCCCGTCGACCTCGAGGGCCTGGACGAAGTCCTCGACATCCTGAACGGACTGGACGAAGACAGCTCGCCCTCCTTCGCCGCCGCCATCGCCGCCGCCCTGACTGACGAAGCCAAGGCCTCGGTGCTCGTACGCGCCGAGAACCCTGACGGCCCTTACGTCGAAAGCCTCTCGGAAGTCTTCGCCATCCTGACGGCCAATGCCGAAGTCGTCGACATGAACGTGGGTCAGCTGCCCACCGATCCGGACGACGAGTCCGCCACCCAATAGCGCCAACCCGGCGCGATAGTTCATACCCTCCCGCTCTCGTATTTGCGAAGCGGGATTTTTATTGAAATTTTTTTCAAAAAATAATTGATCGACCAACAATGATACCGAAAACTGCCGCCCCTATACCCAGTTTCTCTTTCGAAAATAAAATAGCATCACAACGCTTACAAAGATAAGAAGACCAAAAACTATTGCAGCAGCATAGGAACTGTGTGCAAACGGCAAACCGACGACATTCATCCCGTAGAATCCCGTAATCACGGTAAGAGGCAGCATAATCACCGATATAATAGTCAGGATTTTCATAACTTCGTTTAGACGTTGAGTAAGAAGAGATTCATTTGTCCGCTGCAACACATCCACAACTTCCTTGTTGCTATCTAGCAGCTCCCATATCCGATCAATTTTATCCGCAATATCCTCATAATAAAATTCTAATTTTTCCGTAATAAATTTCATCTTGACCTGATCTAGATCCTTCATGAAGTATCGCTGCGGACGAATCACGCGACGAAAATTGATAATATCCTGTGCGATGATTGAAAGCTCCTCTAGCGTACGCCGAGATTGGTCCGCGTAGAGGTCATCTTCAACGCGATCAAGGTTTAGGCCAATTTTTTCCAGCATCGGGAAACAGTAATTGAAAGAGGTACTCAGAATCTCATATAGCAAATAAGCCGGCATCGTATATTTTAATTTTGCTGTATTCTTCGCAATTTGATCAAAATAATTATTTAATGGTTTTAGATCGCCATTGTGTATTGTAATCAAATAATTTTTGCCCAGGAAAACATTGAGTTCAAGTGCTACCGTTCGGCGTTGTTGCTTCAGATATCGGGGCAGATGAAAAACCATAAAGAGATAATTATCATACTCATCGATCTTGGGCTGCTGTATACTAATCCGACAGTCCTCCATCGCCAAATGATGAAAGTGATATTTTTCTTCAAGAAAATCGAAGTCTTTATTGGTCGGCTCTACAATATTGATCCAGGTAAAATTCCTGAACTTAACTTCTCTACGCATGGCTCCCTTCGTTTACTTCCTATAACCTGATCTTATCTTTTTGGGCCACTTTAGTAAACACTTACCACAAGAGGCGGGCAGGCATATATTTACTATGCCCTTCGAGCATTGGCGAACTGCAGAGATGCTTGATCAAACTCTGTCCTTCATGATCTTCCAAAATAGCGTCTTTCCGTCACTCCTTCGAGGATAGACTTCTGGGTGGAATTGAAAGCCAAAAATTGGCTTCGTCTGGTGCCTGATAATTTCTGGCCCAGTATCAGAGTAGCCGATTACGGATAGCTCTGGCGGCAAATCGTGAATTACATATCTATGCGACTCGTAGACCCTGTATTTCTTGCCAGAAAATTCTATGTCGCAGATGCCATTTATTTTCTCATCCAGTTTCGACAGACTACCACCAAATGCCTTAGCAATCAGTTGACATCCCAAGCAAATCCCTACAACTGGCTTGGTCGCATTATTGATAAATTCTATCTCGGCAACATATGCATTTTTGGTATTATCGGCGGCGTATGTGTGGCTACCGCCAGAGAAAATGACCAGATCGAATGTTTCTGCTTTTTCTGGATCAAAGTTTTCGCATTCGCAAACGTTAATACTGCAACCAGAAAAAAGCCGAGCGATTTTGGCTGTGTGCTTGGAGTGATTGTCAACAACAAGTATCCTCTTCATCAAAGATCCAGGAATTTTCCGTTTGGTAGATCTCCTGCCAGATACCATTTGCCCTGATATTTGACTATCTCGATCATCTTGCCATCTTTCAACTTGCAGATTCCGTTATTGTCAGTCTTGGCGATCAACTGTGTGCAACCCCGGGATTTGTAGTAATTATCGAAAGATGAATGTGCCCAGCGCAAATAAAGAATCCAACTAGCACAAAATACGACCGCAACTCCGCCGATAGCCAAGATAATTTTAATATTTGTTTTCACAATAAACCCCTCAATTAATTCTTTTCGACAGACTCAATGACGGACATAGCTTCTCGCATTAGGTCATTAGCATCAGACGCCCTAGCCGTTCTCTCAGACTCAACAATTTTGAAATTAATACAGCCCTCTTCTATCTGCCAGTGATATCTAACTTCTTTGGCACGAAAATGTTCAAGCAATCTCTCGCATGCCGCATGAACCCATGCCGGCAAACTGCTAATTTCGATGCTTCCATTTTCATAAAATTGAAGATAGCCCTCGTCTGATTGTTCTTGAGTCGGCTTGCTGCCAGTCTCGATTCTCCAAGATCCGTTGTATCCACCCTTTTCCAGCCGTAATCGTTCAGGCAAATTTGGGAATGGC